>NZ_ONDD01000013.1 GCF_900316465.1 uncultured Fibrobacter sp.
TCTTTTTCACGAGCGCGATAGTGGTTGGGCCCTTGACGGCCATAATGGTGTCCACTAGGTCGAAGGCTGCGTCGAGGCGACCGCCGAAGGTGTTGATTTCGAAGACGATGTAGTCCGGATTTTCCTGGAGTGCGTCATCGATGGCGCGGGCGCAGAAATCGTACATGGACGGCTCTACGTCACCTTCCAGCTTAATCCAGACTGCATGCTTTTTAGTTTCTTGTGTAATGACCGAATTGGTTGCCGTTTTTGCGGAATCGACGGGGGCGATCGATGTGGTGTCGGCAAGACAGAACGCCGCAAGCACCAAAAGGGTGGAAAAAATACGCTCAAACAACTTCATACCTTCAATATATGAAGATTTTGGCCTAAAAAGTGCAAAATTTCGCGAAAATAGACGGAAAGAATGGGATTGGGACGTGAAATGTCTTTTGTTGTCACACGGATTCGATTTTTCTAACGAAAAATCTTTTTTTTCTCGGAAATGCCGTTAGGCATTTCGAATCAGTGTGACGGTCAAGTTTTCTTTTTCAGATCGAAAATGTCTGTAGATCGCTTGTATTGTCAAAAATTAAGGATTTTTATATTTTTGAGAACATTTTGAAATGTAAAATCTTTAAAAATATCAAATAAATAATGATTTTTGTATTGCTTTTGTTTAATTTTGAGTTTATATTTTGAGAAGAAATTTGAGAACATTTTCAAAAAGGGATGGATGAATATGGTTTCAACAGGTTCCAAAATGGTTTCTAGGGTGGCGCTTGGTGTTGCGTTGCTCGGATTTGCCGGGGCTTATGCCCAGGTGACGCTCAGCTCTGCCGAAGGCTGGCTCGAATCGGCTTTTGCCGAATGGGCTTCCGATGGTTCGGACAGCTACAATGTTTACTATTCGGGCGCGGGCGCAAGCAACGTCAAAGTAGACGGCCAGCTCGTTCGCAAGTACGGCTCCAAGTACCGTGTTGACGTGGTCGGCCTCAAGGCCGGTAGCTATACGCTTAAGGTGGCCTCCGTCAAGGGCGGCAAAGAAGGCGCTTCGACGACTTCGAAGTCCCTTACCGTCAAGGCGCATGATCGCGCAGGCTTTGCCTTTAGCAACGGCCATGTTCCGGGCGCTTACAAGACCGATGGTACGCTCAAGAGCGGCGCCGTGGTTCTCTACATCACGGAATCGACTAAGAATACGGTCAAGCTCGATGTGGTGACGAGCAGCAAGGGTGCCGTAACAGAATGCGTGGGCCTCCAGAATATCTTGACGGCGTTCAAGAAGGGCTACGATACGCGTCCGCTCGCCATTCGCTTGATTGGCAACGTGACCGACCCCGAAGTGACCGACAAGGGTGACATTCTGATTGACATGGGTAAAAAGGAAGGCGGCGCCATGACGATCGAAGGTATCGGTAACGACGCTACGGCAAACGGCTGGGGCATCCGTGTCAAGAACGCTTTCGATGTTGAAATCCGCAACATCGGTGTTATGAATGTCGATTCCGACGAAGGCGACAACATTGGCCTGCAGCAGGATAACCAGTACATTTGGGTGCACAACTGCGACTTCTTCTACGGCCATGCGGGTAGCGATAAGGACCAGGTCAAGGGCGATGGTGCCTTGGACTGCAAAAAGTCCACCTACGTGACCTTCAGCTACAACCACTTCTGGGATAACGGTAAGTCGAACTTGCTCGGCCTTTCCGAAGGTACGACTGACGGTCTCTACATCACTTATCACCACAACTGGTACGACCATTCCGATAGCCGCCACCCGCGCGTGCGCTTCTACAGCGCCCATGTGTACAATAACTACTACGATGGCGTGGCCAAATACGGCGCTGGTTCTACGAAGGGCTCTTCCGTGTTCATGGAAGCGAACTACTTCCGTAATTGCAAGTACCCGATGATGACGTCTATGCAGGGAAGCGACGTGTATGCTGGCGGCACCACTCGCGATACCAAGAACAATCCGACATTCAGCAGCGAAGATGGCGGTACGATCAAGGCTTATAACAACCACATGGAAGGTTCTTACACGTTCATTCCGTATGGTGCAAGCAAGTATGTGCTCAAGGGCTCTGAAACGGCTGCTGGCTCCATCGATACCAAGGCCGACTTTGACGCCTACGTGGTTTCTAGCCGCAACGACAAGGTTCCGAATACGGTCAAGTCTTATGCCGGTGCGAATACCTACAACAACTTCGATACCGACAATTCCGTGATGTACAGCTACACGGCGGATTCTCCGGCGCAGGCCATGGCGAATGTGCGTGCCTATGCGGGCCGCGTGCAGGGAGGTGATTTCAAGTGGACCTTTGACAACTCGGTGGACGATGCCGCTTACGAAGTGAACCAGAAACTGAAAGATGCCTTGATGGCTTACAAGGGCAGCAACGGCGAAGTCATGGAATATGCAAGTTCTTCTTCAGTGAAGCCGGAATCCAGCTCGTCGGTGCAGTCTTCCAGCTCTGAGGCGAAGTCTTCAAGTTCCGAAGCCAAGTCCTCTAGCTCCGAAGAGGTTTCGTCTAGTTCCGAGGCAAAGTCCTCCAGCTCTCAGGAAGAAGTGGAAAGTTCTTCGAGCGAACAATCCCAGGCGATTGCCGTTAAGATGCAGGTTGCTTCTCCGATGCGCTACATTGCTAGCGAAAGCCGTCTTGAAATCAATGCGGATGTGCGCCGCCTGAACATTTTCGATGTGAATGGCCATGTCGTAAAGATGTCGACCGAGGCGGTATCGCAGTCGAGCGTAGACCTGAGTGGCCTTAAGCCGGGAATTTACCTGGTGCGCCTGGTGGCAGGCGGCAAGGCTTACCAGCAAAAAATTGTGAAACGATAGAGTGTCGCATAGTTCTTGCCGCGTTTTCTGAGGTGTTCGGGACGGCAAGAACTTTGTGTGGAGTAGCTCCCGGGCGTGCACGCTCGGGAGTTTTCTATTACTCTTGCCAAAAATCCCTACTTTTATTACTTTTCTGCACATGAACATGATTCTGGATCTACGACTTATTAACCTACTAGGACATTGCGCTGGAGCGCAAGCCGGTTTTTAAGCATAGGTTCAAGACGATTTTAGAGTTTTAACCCAAGGATTTAAACCATAAGGCCCGCTCCAATAAGGACGCGGGCTTTCGTTTTTGAGTCAAATTTCTATTTTTTAGACGAAAAATGAGCTTGCCGCCTTGTTGGACTGGCAAGGAGATAAAAAATGAGCGAAAATAAGAACACGATTGAAAGACAACCCTTCTTTTACGACGTCACTCTGCGTGACGGTAACCAGGCGCTCCCGAAGCCCTGGAACAATGCCCAGAAAAAGGACGTGTACCTGCAACTCTTGAAACTCGGCGTGCAGGGCGCTGAAGTCGGTTTTCCGGCTTCGTCCGAAATGGATTTCGAATCGTGTAAGGAGCTTGCCCAGCTGACCGCCAAGATGGCTGAGGAAGGCGACGAAGTCGCAAAGCGTATCGTGGTCTCTGGCTTGGCCCGCTGTGTGGAAAGCGATATCCAGCGCTGCTGGGAAGCAGTGCAGTATGCTCCGCATCCGCGTATCCACACCTTCCTTGCCACAAGCCCGCTCTCTATGGAACATGTGCTGCACATGACTCCGGAACAGGTGAAGGAAAAGGCCGTTCATTGCGTGAAGTTTGCAAAGTCGCTCGTGGGTGACAAGGGCGATGTGGAATTCAGCGCCGAACATTTTGGCGACTGCCTCGAAAACATGGATTTCGTGATTGATGTGCTGAAGGCCGTGGTCGAAGCCGGTGCGACGACCATCAACCTGCCGAATACGGTCGAACGTTATCGTCCGTTCCTGTACGTGAATCAAATCAAGCAGGTGTACGAAGCCCTGCCGAAGAATATCACGATTTCAGTCCACTGCCACAACGACTTGGGTATGGCAACGGCTGCGACCGTCGAAAGTTTCTTCGTGGGTGCGACCCAGCTGGAAGTTGCCCTGAATGGTCTCGGTGAACGTTGCGGCAACACGAACTTCTACGAAGTCGCAGTCGCGCTGCATAACTCCGGCGTGAATACGGGCCTGCACATGGAACGCATTTATGAAACGGCTATCTTGATTTCTCAGTGGTCGGGTATCAGCATCTATAGTCGCGCTCCGTTGATTGGTGCCGAAGCGATCGTGCACCGTAGCGGCATCCACCAGGATGGCGCCTCTAAGACGAAGGACATGAAGAAGGGCGCCTACCGCCCGATCGATTACTCGATTATCGGTCGTCACCAGAACGATTCGCTCAGCTTCACCAGCCAGAGTGGCCGTACCGCCGTTTATGAAATCATCACGAAGTTCGGCTACAAGATGTCTCTCGCCGAAGCCGCCGAACTGCAGCCGATTCTGAAGGCTTGCAGCGAAAAGGAAGGCGAACTGTCTGCCGAACGCGTGCTGGATGTGTTCCGCGAACATTTCGTGAATGTGAATGGTCGCCTGATTTTCAACAACATCGAAGTCGTGCCCGACGAAAACCGCTTTATCTTCCACTTCAAGAAGGATGGCGAAGCTTTGGTGAAGTCCGTGACGGCCGAAGGCCCGATCGAAGCTGCCCTCATGCTCATGCGTGAAATCGGCATGCCGGTGGAACTCGTGAAGTATCGCCAGCTCGTTGTGCCTGAAAAGGACAAGATGTGGGCTGGCCGAGGTCTCAGCCGCATTGTGCTGAAGGCGAACAACGTCGAAGTCGAAGGCCGCGGTGTGTCAAGCGATACGCTCAAGGCAAACATGCGCGCTCTCTTCGGTGGCGTGAACCTGCTGTATAAAAAGCAGTAGCAGTCTTTAAAAACTCTAGGGCAATGAAAAGAAGGAGGATTTGTGCTACGAGTAATACTATCTATTATGGCAGTAGCCGTGGGGGTCTTTGCTGCAGAGTGGACTGATTTTGCCGCTCAACCGGCAGAAGTTTCTTTAGGCGGGAAATCTTATTACGAGATTTCTTCGGCTAAGGAACTGGCCTGGTTCTCGAAACAGGTCGCTTCGGGCAAAACTGAAATTAATGTAGTCCTGAAAAACGATATCGTTCTTTGGGATTCGGTGTCGGGCGATACCAATTATTGGAACCCTATCGGTCCGTCTGATTCTCTTGCGTTCGAAGGTATCTTCGATGGCGCGGGCAAGACAATCTCGGGAGCGCGTTCCGAGTATTCGCAAGAAAATGTGGATTCCGTTTTTAACGGGTTCTTCAGGTTTGTCGGCGAAAAGGGTGTAGTCAAGAATTTTACGCTAGAAAAGAGTGTCCTTCAGGTGGAACACCTTGGCTCTGATACGCTTTACTCTTTTGATCAGATCGCGAATATGCCGATTTTTTATCCTGTTGTCGGTAACGTGGTGGGGGAAAACCGGGGCCTTGTTGATAGTGTCCGTGTGATTGATTGTGAGGCTGTTGCCATAGGAACCTTTTCTTCGAGAGTGGTGAACTCCGGTTCTACGGCAGCCTCGATAATGGTGAATGCGTATACGATGTATTTGTATGTGGGGGGAGTTGTTGGACACAATCGTGGCTCGGTGACTCATGCTTACGTGAATGGTCTGATTGTTCCCCCTCATAGTACGATGATTTCGATGTACATGGGGGGCGTCGTGGGTGCAAATGAAGGAACCGTTTCGGAATCTCGCGTTGAAGGTGATTTGAAGGATGATTATCCTTCGGTAATGGCAGGTATTTGTGGATTAAACAGGGGAACGCTTGACCATGTCAAGATGGTCGGTGACATGTCGACCGTTACTGGACTTGTTGCGGGCATCGTCGGTGAAAATCGTGGCCTTGTAGAGTGGGCGGAATATACGGGCTCTTTGGGACGTGCCGGTGATGGTGGCGTGACGATTGGCGGTATTGCAGCCTATAATTTGGAAAAGATTTCTAAATCCTACTATGGCGTTACCGAGGGGACCAAAACGCTTAAGCTGTCTGCAAGTCTTACGGACCCTTCGGATATGGGGATTAGCCCCGCAGCCTATGCAGGTGGCATTGTGGCGAAACAATCTAATGACGGTGTTGTAGAGGATTGTGGTGTTCGAGCTTCATGGATTATTCTTGGAACCAAAGTTTCTAACACTGTTGGCATGTATACGGGCGGCCTTGTCGGAGCCGATTCGGGTAGCGTCTATAATTCTTACGCAGCGTTTTCTAAAATCTCGGAAGTCGGGAATATGGCTCCGCTTTACAATGTAATCCTGGGTGGTGAGCATGTAGGCAATCATTATGATTCCGTTATGCTGGAAAAAGCTTTCCCTGGCGACACGACCGGGCTCGAACAGTCCCTGATGAAATCTCCGCGATTTGCGTGGATGTTGAATACGAAGTACCAGACGGTAGCGAACCGGAAAATTTGGTGCCACAACGGGAACCACCCTGTACTTGCCCTTGATGGCCGCAAATCTACATACGGCATTGTGCGCTATGTGAATGATCTTGTGCTCGATACGGTCTTTACCGATTGTAGTGGCCTTGCGGTTTGGGGCGATAGTATTTCTGACCCCAATACGGGAAAGAAGATTGGTAACTGGCTCCTCAAAAATGGTGACAAGACCCAGAATGTTGGACCGCAGTACGTGTTCTCTCGTGATACGAGCATATACACATCTGTAGAAAATGCCGATTGGCTCTTGAAAGAAAAGAGCTCCAGTTCCTCGCTGGTAGAAAGTTCGTCGAGTTCTGCGGAACTGGGGTCTTCGTCGGGAACGATTTCGATTCAGGTGCCTTTGGTAAGTGCGTCGTTGAAATATTCAGTGGAAAGAGGTCGAATCTATCTTAGTGGTTTGACTTTTGCAGAACCGGTTGCTCTGTTTGATGTGCAGGGTAATTTGGTAAAGCGAGAAATTTCCACGGGAAGCAACTTATCTATTGCGCTTGAACACCGAGGAATGTATATTTTGAAGTATATGGGAACAAGTTACAGGGTCTTTGTTCCTTAAATGAACAAATGCCTAGAGGTGACTGATGCTTGAACAACTGAAACGTCCTTTCAAGAAACGCTACGACAAGGTTCGCGAAAAAGCGAGCCAGTATGTCGGGCCTGTGAAGGAATCGGTGTCCAAGCTGATGGCCATGCTCCCGAAAATGGAAGCCTTTGCGGGTTCCGAGGATTTGGCGGGCGAGAATGCTGAAGGTGCCGTTATCGATGCCGCAGCAAAGCCGACGGGCATTAAAGGCTTTGTCGCGAAGTTCAAGGATTTCAAAAATTCGCTCAAGGATTTGACGGATTTCCAGAAACTGATTCTTTTGACGATTGCCGTGGTGCTCCCGGCGGGTATCTTTATCGCTGTTGTATTGGCTGGGCTCCTTCGCCGGAAAAAGTAGCGTTTTTTAGTGTTGGGGTGTAAAGTGCTGGGAGGAAACATGAATTCTTTTGCATGTTGCTTTAAAGGAATGATGCTTGTTTTGTTGTCGTTTCTTTTTGTTGCTTGTGGCGACAACGGCTCGAGCTCGGGAGCAGAAGATGAAATTCCCTTTTCGAACGAGATCGCTTCGAGCAGTTCGTACCAACTGCTCCTATCTTCTGCAGATGCAGAAGGGGAGTCGTCGTCGAGTGAAATGCAGACTGAACCGTCCAGCAGCAGCTTTGTGAAAACCTGGGATTACTTGAATCCCGAAATTTCTTACGAGGAGATTGTCGATAAGCGCGACAGCCAGGTCTACAAGATTGTGAAAATCGGCAATCAGTGGTGGATGGCAGAAAACTTGAATTACCGCTATCTGGAGCCCAACTATAAAGTCGATTCGAGCAGTTTCTGCTACAACGATTCCATCCAGTATTGCGAAAAGTATGGTCGTCTGTACCTGTGGAGCGCTGCGGTTGATGGTGCGGGGCTGTTTTCCGACAACGCTAAGGGATGTGGCTACGGGGAGCATTGTGAACCGATTTTACCAGTGCGGGGAGCCTGTCCCGAAGGCTGGCATTTGCCCGATTGGGACGATTGGAGTGAATTGTTCGATTTTGTGGGAGGACAGGGCGCTGCTTCTAAGGCTCTAAAATCGAAGATGGGCTGGAAGGATGGTGCTAATGGTCCTGACGCTTATGGCATGGCTCTGTTTCCGGCCGGTGTCCGGAGCATGGTGGATTTTGGCATGTATTCATGTTTGGACTGTTATGTTGAATTTTGGGTATCCTCGTATAAAGACGATTATATGTCACAAAGTTTGAGTTTTGGCAAGGAAGGACTAGGTTTTGGTCAGGGAACACAGGATTATGCCCATTCGGTCCGCTGCATCAAGGATTTTGATGCGACTGATATTGCCTCTTCCTCGTCGGTTTCGAGTAGCTCAAATGATGCACCGGAATCGTCCTCGTCCCATGAAGAATCGTCTTCTTCTCGCAATAATGAGAGGACTTATACGGATTCCCGCGATGGTCAGGTTTACAGGGCGGTGAAGATTGGTGAGATGGAATGGATGGCACAGAACTTGAACTACGAAACGGAAAACAGCTATTGTGCCTATACCTCTCCCGATAGCTGCGCCAAGTACGGTCGCTATTATAAATGGGCAGATGCCGTTGGCAAAACTGAAGAAGAATGCGGTGAAGGCCACGAGTGCGGACTCGTTAACTACGACTATGCTGAGGGAATTTGTCCTACCGGTTGGCATCTTCCGTCGCAAAAGGAATGGTACGCCCTTATGGATGCTATTGACGGTCAAAAACCAACGACGACGAAAATGCTGAAGGCGAAAGATGGTTGGTCTGATGGGGCCGAAGGTACCGACGATTACGGCTTTTCTGCTTACCCCGGTGGATTATGGTATGGTGATGACGACTTTTTCTATGAAAAAAGTGCCTATTTCTGGGTGTCTACGGAGTACTCCGCTGATTTGGCAATTTCTGCGAGAATTGAAGAAGACAACACCATTTGGGTTCCGCCCGAGTATAAGCATTTTGGGATGAATGTCCGCTGCATCAGGAATTAGTCTATGAAGCTTTCATCCCGACTCCCCAAAGATCTGTCTCCATCGCCGTTCTTTGCTGAACTGGAACGCGCGAAGGCGTGTGCGAAAAAGGATGCTGCCGAGGGCGGTCTTTCGTTCATCGACATGACGGTTTCTTCGCCTGTGAAGGCGGGGCTGCCGATTGATTTGGACGCGGTGGTGGAGTCGGCTCGAAATGGCTTCGGTTGCTGGAATCCGGACGCGGCTGGCTGGAAGTCGGCACGCGAAGCGGTGGTGGAATATTACCGTGAGCGCGGTGGTAACTTTACCGCAGGCCAGATTATTCTGACCGCAAGTACCAGCGAAGCTTACTCTGTTTTGTTCAAGACTTTCTGCGATCCGGGCGACGTGATTCTGACGCCGATGCCGGGATATCCGCTCTTGGACACTCTTGCGCAGTTGGAACATTTGGAATGTGCTCCGTATTTTCTGCAACTGAAGCGAGAGAAGTCTTCTTTTAGATTCGTTCTTGATTCCGACAGTTTGCTGGCTGCTCCGGAAAAGGCGAAGATTTTGCTGCTGGTTTCGCCGCATAACCCGACGGGTCATTGCGTTTCTCGCGAAGAATGGAATGTGGCGGTTCGCTTCTGCGAAGAAAACGACATGATTCTCGTGGTCGATGAAGTCTTCGGCGATTACGGCTTTTCGAACAAGGCCCAGCGCAGTTGGAAGTACGTTTTAGGCGAGGAACATCTCTGGGATGCTGGCGGTAACGACTTGATCAACCTTCCTGAAAACGGTCCCAAGTGCCCGATATTCTGGCTGAACGGCTTAAGCAAGGCCGTAGGCTCGCCGCAGCTCAAGCTCGGATGGATGGCCTTCTACGCCCCGCGTGAACGATTCGAAGAAATCCGCGCGGCTCTCGAATTTGTAGAAGACGCTTACTTGAGCGTGTCCGCTCCGGCGCAGGCTCTCGGCATGTCGCTGTTGCCCAAGGCCGCGGTCTACGAAGCTCAAGTCAAGGAACGCCTGCTTGCCAACTGGCAGACGCTCCGCGAAGCGTTCCCGGCCAAGTACTGCCCCGAGGTTTTGGGCGGCTGGTATGCGGTCGTGCGCCTCGGCGAAGACGACGAGGAACTCACGCTTCGCCTGCTCAAAGAAAAGCATGTGCTGGTGCAGCCCGGATTCTTCTTCGATTTCGACGAAGACGGTTGGGTGGTGATTAGCTTGCTGCAAGAACCCGCAACTTTCAAGGAAGCGGTGCAGCGAATGAAAGAACTGCAATAGCTGACTTTAGGGCTACAGGTGGGCCTTTAGCTTTTCGATAATTTCAGTAACATCGGTGAAGGCGCAGACCGGCAAACTGATGACCTTCCTTGAAACCTTAACCGAATTCGGATCAGGGTGGTCTTCTTCGAGCCAAATAATGCCACCTAGTGGTTCCTTGAGATATTGTCTAAAGCAATACTGATACCGCAGGGCGCTGGGGTAGTGGATGCAGTAGGGAATCTCTGCTGCTTTCAGTTTCTGAATAAAACCTTCGCGATTCTCGGCCAAAACCGTATACTGGGCGTAGGTGCACTTGCATCCATTTTCGATTTTTTGTGGAACAATCTTTTCGCCGGCGGCTGCAGTGCGGTTGTATTCGGCGAAAAAGGCGTCGTACTTGGCCGCGTTTTGGCGCCTGACCCCAAGTTCTTCATCCAAGTGCCTGAGCTTGACTCTGAGAACTGCCGCCTGCAGTGCGTCAAGCCTGCTGTTCATGCCGGCAATTTCGTGCTGGTAGCGCCCGGCGCTTCCGTGGTTTGCAATCATGCGGATCTTTTGGGCGTAATCTTCGTTCGCGGTAAAGAGTGCTCCGCCGTCCCCGTAGCAGCCGAGGGGCTTGCTCGGGTAAAAGCTGGTAATGGCGATGTCTCCGAAGGTGCATGCCATCTGGTTTGTCCTGGCCCCGAATGCCTGTGCGCTGTCCTCGATAATCCAGAGCTTGTGTTCCGTTGCGATTTCGCGCAATTCCTTAAAAGGGGCGCACTGGCCGAACAGGTTTACTGCGATGATGCCCTTGGTGCGCGGTCCAATCAGTTCTTTGACGCTTTTAGGGGCAATTTGCAGGGTTTCTCGGTCAATATCGGCAAATTTGGGAATGCCGCCGAGAAGGGCGACGCATTCTGCAGGGGCGATAAAGGTAAAGTCGGGGACAATCACCTCGTCACCAGGGTGTAAGTCCATGGTCATCAGGGCGATAGTGAGGGCGTCTGTGCCGCTTGCGCAGGTAATCGAGTGGGTGTTTCCGCCCAAATACTCCGAAAGTTCCTTTTCGAGAGCTGCTACCTGGGGGCCTCCTATGTAACAACCGCTGTCCAATACCTCTCGTTCGGCTTTTTCCAGTTCAAAACGGTATTTTTCGCGTTGTGCAGTTAAATTTACAAAGGAAATCATGCGCCCAAAGATATAAATTTTTGCCCACCCCTTGAAAAATTTCCAATATTTACTAACTTTGAACCAACATTTTTAAGTAGGTTTTCACCCGGAGATAATAAGGTGCCTCAACACAAATCTTGCAAAAAGCGTCTGCTTCAGGCCGAAAAGGCCAATGCCATGAACCGTTCTACCCGTTCCGCTATCCGCACCGCCCTCAAGGCTGTCCGTAGCGCAACTTCTAAGGAAGAAGCCCTCAAGGCCATGCCGGCTCTGTTCAGCATGCTCGACAAGGCTGCTGCCAAGGGTCGTGCCGGTTTCTGCGCTAACCGCGTCGCTAACTACAAGGCCAAGGCCGCTAAGGTCGTTAACGGTCTCGCCTAATTAATCGCTAAGTCGATTTAGTGCGAATTTGAATAAGCCGATACACTGTGTGTGTCGGCTGTTCGTGTATATTCAATTTTCTATATTTGTCCATAATGGATTCGATTAGGCTTTTTCTTGAAACCCGTTTTGGCGGAATCCTGGATCATTCCGTGATTCAACGCCTGTTTATCGCGATGCTGCTTTTGGTGGCGGCGCGTCTTCTTTTGATTTTCTTGAAGCATGTCATTAGCCATGCCGAAAACCGTGGGCTTGATTCCTCGGCTAAACCGCTGGTTTATTCGCTATTCTCGTACTGCATCTACATCGTTACTTTGTTGTTAGTGCTGCATGTGCTGGGCGTGAATACCGCAGGCATTGTGGCTCTGGTGGGCGCGGCGAGCTTGGCCGTGGGCCTCGCTTTGAAAGATGCCTTGGCGAACATTGCTTCGGGCTTGCTTTTGTTGTTCCTTCGCCCCTTTAAGGCCGGTGACTACATTGAATGCGGCAACATCAAGGGAAACATCATTGGAATTGGGCTTTTCAATACCACGCTCCGCACGCTGGACGGTTTATACGTTTCTTCGCCGAATACCTCGCTGTGGGGCCAACCGATTGTGAACTTTAGCAAGAATCCGCTCCGCAGGCTTGAAATTACGGTTGGGATTGACTACGGCGATTCCCCGGAAAAGGCACTCGACATCATGCGCGACGTGGTGGCGGGCGAGCCCCTGTTCATGCGCAAGCCGGAACCCCAGTTCTTTGTTTCGGGCCTCGAAGATAGCGCCGTGAACGTGACTTTTAGGGCCTGGACCCGTACTCAGGATTATTTTAACTTGCGCTGGAAATATACCGCCGAAATCAAGAAACGCTTTGTTGAAGAAAAAATTACAATTCCTTTCCCGCAGCGTGTTGTCCATTTCGTGGATCGCCCCCAAGGCCCAGTTTAACTGGTATTCTCGGTTAGAATGCTAAAAAAGCATAAATTATGGTCTACGAAATTATTTTTTTATTAGATTTGAGATAGAAATATCAAGGATGTGTAATGTCTTCGATAAATTTTGCTACACGAGAAATTAGTTGTAAAGTCGTTTACTACGGACCAGGCCTTAGTGGAAAGACCACCAATTTGCAGGTGATCCACCAGAAGATGCCTCAGGACAAGCGCACCGACATGGTGTCCCTTGCTACTGAAGGTGACCGTACGCTCTTTTTTGACTTTTTGCCGCTGAACTTGGGGGATATCAAGGGGTTCAAAACTAGATTCCAGCTTTATACGGTTCCCGGTCAGGTCTATTATAACAGTACCCGTAAGCTTGTGCTTCGTGGTGTAGATGGCATTGTCTTTGTGGCGGATTCCCAGAGATCCCGTCAGGCCGAAAACCTGGAAAGTTTGCAGAACCTGCGCCAGAACTTGCAAGACTACGGCATGGATCTGGACGATATGCCTTTTGTGCTCCAGTACAACAAGCGCGATATGGACAACGTGTTCACGCTTGATGAACTGAATGCGGAACTTAACCCGCGCAATGTGCCTTTCTTCCCGGCAACCGCCCATAACGGTAAGGGTGTGGTCACGACCCTTAAGACGATTGCCATGCTCGTGATTGAAAAGTTTAACGTCAAGCAGGGATTCCTCCGCCAGGCGGCAGCCAATGTCGGTAATACCGGCGTTCACGATGTGTCGCTCACCAAGGAAGGTGTCTCTGTCAAGGCTGCTCAGCCTGCAGCTCCGGCTCAGCCTGCTGCTGCTCCTGCTGCACCTGCTCAGCCGGCATCTCCGTTCCGCATGCCTTCGTTTGCGGCAAAACCGCCTTCAGCGGCTCCTGCCCAACCTTCGACTGCCGGCGCCGGTCTGTTCCAAAAGGGAGCGACATCCTCGCCGTTTGGTCGTCCGCGTGCAGCAACCACCGTACCCCGTATGCCGACTTTCGGTCGCGATGTGGCCAAACCCGCAGCCGATGCCGATGACGAAATTGAATTGCGTCCGTACGTACCTAAGAAGAAGTAATTTAACGAAGGTGCATAATGAGCGATTTTACCATTTATTCTGATGATGCCGCCAAGGTCCAGCGTTTAATGACTGCCTACCAGGCGAGTGTCAAGGCCGAATATATTGTTCTTTGCCATCGTGACGGATCGATTATTGCTGAAGTTGGCTCTTTGGGTATCGATGCTACTCCGCTTGCCGTGCTTAGCACCGCTTCGTTCGACTCTGCCCGCCAGGTGGGTATGATGCTCGGTGGCGAAAACTTCCAGGCTGTGTCTTTCTCGGGTGAAAACCGTTCCATCTACATTGCTCCTGTAGACCAGGCGCTCTTGTTGGTGCAGATTTTCCCGGGCTCCAAGCTTCCGAACCGTATCGAAGACTTTAACCGCCTGTTGGTCGAAAAACTGGTCGACGCTGTTCCTGCCTTTACGCAGAACACCAGCCGTCTGGTTCGTTAAACATTTGATCTAGGACTGCCTTGTGACAAAACTTCCTCCGCTTCGCAACTTGCGGAAAACGACGATTGTCGTGATGGTGGTCTTTCTTGGATTTTTGATTCACCGAATCGTGGTTGCCTTGCATGGCGCCGAAACCATTTGGAATTCTGCCGATACAGAACTTTCCATGGCGCAAAGCGTTGTCTGCAGCCATATTGTGAACGGATCCCCGTTCGGTGTGGATAGCGTATTCGAAGAGGGAATGCGCCTTTATTATTACTCCACGGTATCGTCGGCGTTGCAACTTGGTGATGACACCTTGATGCACATTTGGTTTAACGGAGCCGACACGGTACAAAAGCTTGCATGCGATATGACGCAAGATGTGTGCCTTACGACGATTGTGCCGAATCTTTTGAAACCGGGCGAGTGGAGTGTGGACTTGGTGGCTGGGCGCAAATTGCTTTCGACCCGCCAGTTTATCGTAGAACCTAGCGAAAGGTAAGCCCCATGTCCCGGCAGTTCTGGTTGGGACTTCTTTTGCTTTCTGTACTCGCATGGGGTATGGATACGGATTCCTTGCCGGTTTGGGATCCGGCAATGCTTGTGCGTGGTAATTCGTCTGCTCAAATTGCCGATGCATCAACTCGCAAAGATTCTTTGGAAACACACGGCTACAAGACCGTTCAAATTACGGTGGGCGATGGCGGAACCCAGGTAGACCAAGAGCTTCGCCTCTCGATACAGGGGCGGCTTACCGACAGCGTCTATATTGATGCGCTCCTTTCCGATGTGGGGCGCCGTGCGGGCGACCAGACGACAGCGACTTTGCGCGAGGTGGACCAGATTTATTTCCGCGTAGAATCACCGCATTACTTTTTGCACTTGGGCGATTTGACGTGGGTGGATTCGACCATGGGGTTCACTGGAATATCGCGAGCCTCGCTTGGTGCCATGGGTGGCGTTCGTGGTGATTTCGGTGGCGGTTATGCGCAGGTACGTGGCGTCATCGGTACCGACGAGGTGCAACATTTTGCGCGAACGTTTAATGGCGTGAGTGGTCAACAGTTGGGTTATTCGTTGGATGGCTACGGTAGCTTTATTGCCGTGGTGCCGCAGTCCGAAACGGTTTGGCTGAATGGAACAAAGCTTACTCGCGGTAAAGATTACTTGGTGAATTATGCGGGTGGCATGCTCGATTTTAAAGGTTCTGTGTTGCCGAGCTTTGATGACGAAATCCGCGTGGAATACGACGCCTATGAAAACGACAACATATACATGCTCAAGGGCGCTGCGGCAAGCTATAGGCATCCGAACTTGTATTTGGATGTTTCTGGCTTTAGGCTCGAAAACGATGTGGACCGCTTAAAACGCGGCGTGTGGACCGATGACGATTACGCCATGCTTAAGGCGGACCGCGGTGATGATTTTGTGCGCGACGATACGTTGCCTCCCTTGAACAGGCCCGACAGAACGGAGCGTATGAACGCTCGTATTCGTTTGCAACAGAATCGCCAGTTCTATGCAGACTTTGAAATGGCGATGAACCGCACCGATACAAACATTGTGTCAAAACATGTTGGCGGTAACGAGGGCAAGGCATTCCGTTGGTATGTGACGAGCGATTCCACCCGCGACCTGGTGCATTTCCCGATTGCAATGTCGGTGTACGGGAACCGAGTGCAGCAAGGCTTTGATATTCTGAAACATCCGGGTTCTGATCTGGATTGGAATCTTTACGGCCTCCGCGATAGCTGGGACTTGGCGTATAGCGATTCCGCTTTCTTGAACGATGACTTGTTGCACGATGAATTTACGATGCGTGCGCGGTTTGCAAAAGAATGGTTCGGGTCTGCGCAGTGGGGCTACCGCCGTAATGCCGACGAAGACTGGAATTCTTCGCGAGTGCAGCTGGGCGTGCAGCATCGCAATCGAAATGCCTTGGGCGAACTTGCGTTGATTCGCGTGGCAAGCTTGCAAGACCGAGAAATGGAACGCTATCAGGGAACGGCGAATGCCGAATTCTTGCAGGGGATGGTTCGCCCGTTTGGCGCCGGCGACTTGCGCTTTACGAAAATCAATCTGGATGAAGTTGAAGACGAGGTGGTTTACGGTAAGTCTTCGGGCGGATTAGGAATTTATTTTGACCGAGGCGAAATACGTGAAAGCGTAGGCGGGCGAATGGCCAAGCGCCGTGGCGATACCTATGGCGATGAATGGGCCGATTCCTTGTGGGCGGCCACCTGGGTGCAAGAGGCGAGTTATAACAGTCGCTACTTTACGCTGTCGCACTTGCTGCAATACGAACGCATGCGCACGGATTCTTTGGAAAGCGAAAACAGCTGGCTGGCCAATTTGAATTCTCGCTTTGGCGGCGAAGAACTTGGCTGGCAGGGCAATGTATCGTATAAATTGGGCCTTACCGAAGAACAGATTTATACTGCGGTCTACAAGGCGGTGGCGCCGGGTACAGGTGATGTGCGCTACGATAGCTTGACGGCGAGCTATATCGAGGGCGTAGATAACGGCGACTTTGTGTACGAAGGCATGGGCCGTAATGATTCCGTGGGCGCCGTTCTTTCGTCGGATGCGGCGTTCGATATTGAACTTCGCTTTAATCCGGGACTTGTTTTTGGCGTCCGCGACGGATTCTTGCGCGATGTGACCTTTGGCGGTTCCTACGAGGGCGAAGGGAGCGATACCACGGGCAAAAGGATCTACTTCCCGCCGGTTACGACTTCGCAACTGCACCGCATGACATCGGGCCGTATGGCTGTCGAGGGTTTGGTCGATTGGCAACACCCCTCGGGCGTGTCGCTTGCGTATAAGCCGGGCGCCTCGTTCGATAAAAAGCTTTCTTCAATCTCGTATTACGAAACCTCTTACTCGCATGAATTCGAAGCGGGCTACCGCATTAATTTGGACCACTTTGTGGGCGGCACGCTCTTGATTCAAGAAAATGAACTTTCGGCGATGCAGGAATGGAACTGGGATATTTACGACGGAACGCTGCGCTACCGCTTTGACTTTTTGCAGGGATTCTTTGTGCAACCGCTCGGGCGTTACCGCAAAGGCGAAGGATCCGACGGCACGGGCTACGAAAGCGGAGACTTTGAAGCCGACCTTTGGGAAGGCGCTTTGCGCGTCGGTTACAATCGCCAGAAAAAGGTGAATTCCTACGCAAACTTCTCGGTGGTGCAGGTTGAAAGCCATGGCGACATAATCCCGTACCAAGTGATGGATGGCTATAGCGATGGTCGTACGTATCGTTTTGAATTTTCGCTCTTGGTTGATTTGAATGACTTTTTGTCGATGGGTTGCAGTTACATTTTGCGGTTTGGCGACGCCGAAGAGAATATCTTCCAGAAGCTTAGCACCGAAGCGAGGGCGTACTTCTGATGTGTAATGTGCGATGTGTGATTTTAATAATGATGCTCTTTGCAACTTTCGTGATGGCGAAGGGCGAGGGCGCGTGTACTGTTGACAGCATCTCATGGGTTGGAGATCATTCTGAATTTGATGAGTTGCAGATGGATGGCGCGAAGGGCTTGCCTTGCGATGCCTGGAAACTGCAAGCGGATAAGCTTATCCGCTATTATGAAAATCGAGGATTCCTGTCGGCAAAGCTTTCGGGCGAACTGGATTCGGCCGGCGTGCTGACTGTTCAATTGGACCGCGGCATTCCTTGGGTGTGGGCAGACCCCGAGAACATGGATTCTTCGGGAAGCGATATCGAAGTGTTTCGCCGGCAAACGAAAATCGAACCGGGTAAACTTGTGTCACCGCTTGAACTGGAACGCTCTGACATGAAAATGGCGAGCTTGGGCTATTACAACCGTACGGCTCCTGTACAGATGTTCCGCGATCCGGTTCGCAACCGCATTATTCCGGTGTACCACATGCAGGCGGCCTCGGTGTCCGAGGCGTATGCGCTCCTGACTTATTCCAGCGAAACCGACGAGTGGGAAGGCAACGTGAATGTGGCTCTCTATAACATTCGCGGAACCGCCCGCGACTTGACTTTGGAAGGCTATACTGCAGACGATGCCCGCAGGCTAGAGGGCTCGTACAAGGAACCGTGGATTTTCGGTACCGAATGGAATGTGATTGCCCGCGGTTATTTTGACGAAGACTCTTCGGAACGCGATGCCTATGGCGAGCTTGGAATTTCGCGAGATATCGGTTTTGACTTTACCGTGGGCGTGTTCGTTGGCATCGGGAGCAATCGCAAGACATCTTCGCTTGAACTCTCTTACGTGTCGCTTGATCGATTTGTGCTGCCGCGCTCGGGCACGCGCTTCAACGGCTCGATTGTTTGGAATATGGCTCGTCCCGATTCCTTGGACAATTACCTGAAGGCCTCGGCCAAATTCTCGCGGTATATTCCTTTGTTCGGCAATTGGATTACGCGCTTTAGCGGGGCCGCCGGCGGAATCTTCCCGACGGATGCGGACTTGGACCGCTTCGACTATTTTGCGTTGGGCGGCATGGATAGCTTCAAGGGCATGGATGTGCGCTTTATGCGGACTCGCGCTTACGGGTATTCCGAATTCGCGCTCTTGTGGCAAGATGGTTACGACTTGAGCATTGAAGCTTTCTATCAGCCGGGGCTTTACCGCGCCTTCAGCCGCCCTGACCGTGGCTGGAAACGTGAGCATGATTACGGCGTCGCCTTTACGCAGTACCGCGGCAACTGGAGCGTGAACCTGTACTACGCCCTCCGCAACGGCGAGAATTACCTCGACGGCATCATCGGCTTCGGCCTAAAGACCTTGTTCTAAAAAAGGTTGACGATCAAGTTCTTAAAGATTGTCTCACTGATTCGATTTTACTAACGTAAAATCAGATTTGGTACAGGAACGAAGGGACTGTACAATTCGTGTGACACCAATAGAGTTTATTGCCCGAATTAAACGGGAGTTTTACTCTTCTCGCCGGCGATTTCTCGTACAAGTTTCGGCACCAGGTAGCCGGGCAACTTGGTGCGGATTTCTGCAATCAGCTTGCGGGCTTCGTCATCGCTCACTTCAAAGTGGGCAACTCCGTTCGCATGGTCTAGCTGGTGCAAGTAGTAGGGGAGTACGCCCTGTTCAAAAAGCTTGCGGCACAAGGCGTTGAGCTTGGCGGCGTCATCGCTGATTCCCCGCAGCAACACGCTCTGGTTCAAGAGCGTCCAGCCGCTAAAGCGCAACTGTGCAAAAACGGTCGCCGATTCTTCGTCGAGTTCGTCGGCGTGGTCCACATGCGACACCAGCACGCAGCTAAACCTTGCCGGAAGTTCGCGCAACAATTCAAAATGCTGCATCACCAAGTCCGGGCGCATCACGGGGAGGCGCGTATGGATTCTGAGTGTGGTGACCGAGGGGTGCATCGCAATCGCTTCAATCAGTTCGCGGAAGGCGCCGGGACCGAGAGTCAGCGGGTCGCCGCCCGAAAGAATCACTTCCCAAACGTCGGTGTGGGTGTCGAGCCAGTGGCTCACCTGGCGTGCAACATCGGGTGTGTTCTGGAAAGGGTAGTTCTTGCGAAAACAGAAACGGCAACGGGCACCGCAGGTGGCGGTCGAGACAATCAAGGCGCGCTGGTCGTATTTCTGGATGACGCAGTCGGATTTTCCGGCCGGTAAATCGCCCACGGGGTCGTCTACAAATCCATCGACCTTCTTGAGTTCGTCTTTGGTCGGCAAAATTTCGCGCAACAGGGCGGCGGGGTCGCTCGCCTTCTTGATTAGGTCGGCATAATGCCTAGAACAAAGGAACGGAAACTTCGGATTCAGGTCAAGATCGGCAAGTGCGGTGGTTTTGGCGATGATTGTCGCCAAATCGGATCCCAAATAGTCCAAAAAGTCAGGGATTTGCGTGAAAACTTTTGAGGAGTCGTCCATTATATTGCTAAATTTAGAATCAAAATCAACAAGAGGATAATATGGGTACTGTAAGCACCAACGAATTCCGCAAGAAACTTAAAATCATGGTTGATGGTCAGCCGTACGAAATCATTGAAAACCAGTTCGTGAAGCCGGGTAAGGGTCAGGCCTTTAACCGCGTTCGCATCAAGAACTTGGTGACTGGCCGCACCCTCGAACGCACCTGGAAGAGTGGCGATACGGTTGAAGAAGCCGACGTGACCTTCACCGAAATGACTTACCTCTACAACGACGGTTCTACCTGGTACTTCCTGAACAACGAAACTCAGGAAACCGAAGAAATCGCTAAGGAAGCCCTCAATGGCTGCGAAGTTTGGCTCCTCGATGGCGCTACTGTCGAAGTCACTTGGTGGAAGGACCCGAAGACTCAGGCAACGCTTCCGATCGAAGTGATTCCGCCTACCTTCGTTGACCTCATGATCATCGACGCTCCTCCGGCAGTCCAGGGCAACACCAGCGGTAACGTGATGCGTGAATGCACCGTCGAAACCGGCGCCAAGGTGATGATTCCGCTCTTCATCGAAAACAATACCAAGATCCGCGTGGATACCCGCGACGGTTCTTACCTCGAAAGAGCTAAGTAATCGTTTTTAAAAACGACTTTAAAAGCCTCGTCCAAGCGACGGGGCTTTTTTGTATGAGTGTCACACTGATTCGATTTTACTAACGTAAAATCAGATTTGATTTTTTTTCCCGACAAATGCGTAAGCTGAGTGTCGCGACAATACTTGTATTGTCATGACCGAAGCGAGCATTTGGTACAGGAACGAAGTGACTGTACAATTCGTGTGACGATAAACAGAATTTACTTCGTGGGATTAACTTTCTTTGTGTGCATTGACAATCTGTCTATAAAATAAGGGCGCCGGGGGCGCCTTTTGTGCTTTTTTCAGGATAATTTTAAGATGGATGTTTGAAAAAGAAGGGTTGTCATGAGATTTTTAAACAAATTCTCTGGTTTCGTGCCTGCAGTATGCGTTGCTGCTGGCTTGATGTCGTTCGGCGCAATGCAGGCGAATGCCGCTCCGGATCCGAATTTCCACATTTACATTGCGTACGGACAGTCCAATATGGGTGGCACGGCAGATGCGCAAAGTGCCGACAAGGCCGAAAATCCGCGTTTCAAGATTTTTGCGACGCAAAAGTGCTCGGGTAAGGGCCGCAACACGCTGGGCGAAGTTTACCCGGCGGTGCCATCGCTCTTTAACTGCGGTAACACGATTTCTATCGCTGACTGGTTCGGGCGCACGATGGTTGATAGTATGCCCGACGTAACGGTCGGAATTATCCCGGTTGCGGTGGGCGGAGCTAGCATCAAGCTCTTTGACCAAGACCAGTATGCCAGTTACCTTTCAAGTGCCGAAAGCTGGTTGCAGAATTATGCGAAGGAATACGCCAGCGATGGCAATGTGACGAAGACGATTATCGATATCGCGAAGAAGGCTCAGCAGGTGGGCGTCATCAAAGGGTTCATCTTCCATCAGGGTGAAACCGACGGCGGTTATCCGGATTGGCCGAAAATCGTGAAGAAAACCCGCGACGATATCCTCAAGGCGCTCGACATGAGTTCCGACACGGTGCCGTTCGTGGCGGGCGAGCTCCTGCGTTCAGGCTGCTGCTATTCCGACCGCGTGTCGAAACTCCCGAATTCCATGGATAACACTTACTATGCCTCTTCCGAAGGTCTCGGCGGTAATGGCGTGGACCGCTACCACTTCAATCACGATGCCTACGTAGAATTCGGCAAGCGTTATGCGGCGCAGATGCTCAAGGCCGTGAACCGCGCTCCGGTGGTACCTGAACCGCAGAAGCCGTTCAAGGGCAAATCGTTTGAAATTCCCGGCAAGATCGAGGCCGAAGACTTCGACATTCCGGGTGTCGGCTCGGGCAACGACTCCTACAAGGAAAACGATTCCGAAGACCATGGCGGTACCAATTACCGCGAAGGTACAGGCGTCGACATTTACAAGAAGGCGACGGGCTACATCGTGGGCTACAACCAGGAAGGCGAATGGCTCGAATACAGCGTGAACGTGAAGGAAGCGGGCGAATATTCCTTCTACGCGTCGGTCGCATCCGCAAACGAGACCTCGGGCTTCCAGATGTCGCTTGACGGCAAGAACATCACCGACGTGATCTCTGTCCCGAAAAACGAAGGCGAGGACAACTACGACGACTACAACAAGGTGCGGGCGACGGTGAACCTCCCTGCGGGCGAACACATATTGCGCTTTACGGTAACCGGTTCCTGGATGGACGTGGATTACTTCCTGTTCGGAGAGGATGAAGTCGTTTGCGTTGATGAATGCATAGCCTTTGTAAAGCCCGCGCTATCGCACGCGGCCGGAGCCGAAAACTACCGCATCTTCGACATGAACGGCAATTATCTGGGAAAGGTGCGAGCCTCTGGATTGCAGGAACTCCGTGCCAGCGCGAAAACCCTCGTGAAAACCGGCGGTTCGTATTACGTAAAGTCGAAGAACGGCTCCACAACGTTACGCGTGACGAAAAAATAACCTGTCTACTACCTACAGCCTACATCCTACTGCGGAGCGGAAGATTTCCGCGACGCGGTCCGGGTTGTCGCTTTTTAGCCAGCTGAGAGTCTCGGTGCCGCGGTAACTCCAGGCGAAGATGTTGTCGATGCCTGCCTTGCGGCTTTCGTCGACGGCGATTGCCAAATCATTTTCGCGGCCCGCTTCAATCTGATAAGCCTTAATCCACATCTGCACGGCCTTGCCGTACTTGGTGGCGACATCCACAAGCTTCTTGGCGGTTTCGGCGTATTTTTCGCGGACCCATTCTTCGGTCGCGCCCTTTTCCCAATACGGATCGCTTGCGACTTCGTCGACGCTTTCGAGGCTTGCCACGCGGCCCCAGTCATCGAGGCCTGCGGGGAACCAAGGCGGAAGCATGCACACGCAGTTGCGCTTGCCGCGGGCGTGAACGTCGACCGTTATTTCTTTCAGAAAATCAATCAGACTGTCTTCGCGGAATTTCAAAACATCTGCGGTGAGTTCTGCAGGCATGTTGTACCCGAATTGCTTGCGGAACTTGGCCTGGCATTTTTCGCAGCGGCAACTCCAATTGCTAAGACCGCCCTTCTCGAAATAGAAATGCGGCTCGTCCCAGAAAATTGTGCTCACCTTCGTGGCGCAAACAGATTCAATCCACTTGTGCATGTAGGCGCGGAATTCCGGATGGTTCGGGCAGGCGGCAACCTTGGGCTTGCCGTCAAGCGCAACCTGGCATAAGTCATGGTTTCTGGCAGTGAGTTCCGAATACGCCTCGCCGCCGAACACACGGCCCACACCCCACGGGTTCACGTAGACTGTCAGACCGAGCTCTGCAGACTGGTCCACGATATCTTTCATGGTGCCGTAGTAATATTGTTCGTCTTCTTCGCTCCAGGTGTGGAGCACCGCGTTAAAACCTGCCGCCTTGATGTCTTGCATATCGGCAAGAACATGCTTGGGCGAACGCACGCCAAAATAACTTACGCCTTTAATCATGCGTAGAATTTAGTATTTAAAAAAAGAAAAGTGGAATTGCTAATTGCACATTCCACATCACACATTTCACATTAATTGTTTGCCCATTGGGGCGATCCGCTCTTGAGCAACACCTGTTCGAGCGTGCTATACCATTCGTCTTCGCTCACGGGTTTGCGGACCCAGTAATAATTTTCGTCGCACTGGGGGAGCGGCATGTTGTCGGGCACCAGTTCCACAATCCAAGATTCCGGAATGCCGTCGTGCAAGAGCTTGCTGAACTTGAGGTTCTGTTCGTGCGGGCGGTCTGCGTGGTCGAGAATGATAAGTGCGGGGGACTGTCCGATAATCAGGGCCGATTCCAAAAGGTTCGTTGCGTCTTCGATAGAATTGCAAGAGTACATCGTGGAATCTTCAGCCATGTCTCCATGTTCCAAAAGCCAACGGAATGTCCATTGACTGAGGCGGTCTAAGCTGCCGGGGGAGGACGGAGCGATGAAGAAAATGTGTCCCATGGCCTAAAAGATAGGTAATTCTCCCAAATTGTGGATAGATTTTTTGCCCTTTTTCAAAAAATATTTTTTGTCAAATAGAAACGCTCTACTTATCAACAATTTACTACCAAACTGTTAATTTGAAAAAATTTGAATTGTGGACGCGGGCGCGAGGTGTTGATAATAAATGAGCTTTTTTGAAGATTTATAAATTTGGAATATGTTTCCAAACCTAGGCGAATTCAATTTTATTCAGGCCCTTTTGAAGGGCTCCGCCGACTTTAAAAAAGAACCTCCCGCAACAAGAGGCTGGCTCGGCGTGGGTGACGATTGCGCCCAATTCGACGGCTGGCTCGTGACCAAGGATTTGTCGGTCGAAAACACGCATTTCAGGCTGGATTGGTCGACGCCGGAACAGGCGGTCGAAAAGCATATCGTTTCGAACGTGTCTGACATTTCTGCCATGGGCGGTGTCCCGCGCTTTGCGGTTCTCGGGCTTTGCATCAACAAGAATTGGTCTCTGGAAACGCGCACCCGCGTACAAACCGCGATTTCACAGGGCTTTGCCAAGCGTGGCATCGCGCTGATTGGCGGCGATACCGTGGTGGGCGATGTGGGCGTGTTTTCGACAACGCTCCTGGGCGCGCTTGAAAACGAAAACTCGAAACCGCTTTTGCGTTCGGCAGTAAAACCGGGTGATAAGTTGTACGTGAACGGGACGCTTGGTAAATCGGATGCCGGGCTTTGGCTGTTGATGAACCATCCCGAAGCCAAGGACGAATTCCCGACGCTGGTGGAATACCACCTGTCGCCCAAGATTTGCGAACGGGCGGGGGCGGAACTTTTGCGCTTGGGGGCCTTTGGGGCATGCATGGACATTAGCGACGGTCTCTCGTCGGAGTTGAACCATTTGGCGCTTTCTTCGAATGTGAGTCTGCAAATTGACGAGCGAAAACTCCCGATTGACCCCGAAGTTTTGCGAATGTGCGCAAAATATGGCCAAAATCCCCTAAATTTTGCATTAAATGGGGGTGAGGAATATCACTTGCTATTTGCAAATTCGTGCCCAGAAAGTATATTTATTGAAAATACCCAATTGGGCGAGGTGTGTAAAATTGGAAAAGCGGCGGAAAAGTCCGTTGGTGATCCTGTAAGCATGCTTTGCAAAAATGGAGAAATTTTGCCCGTTCAACCGCGGGCATGGTCGCATTTATGATGAATAGCAATAAGATGAACTTGGGACAGTTGCTGCTTCGCCAAGGTGTATTGGACGAAGACCAGTTAGCCCATGCCACGGCCGAACACAAGCGTACCGGTCTTATGCTCAGTAAGATCTTGGTTCGCCTGGGAATGGTGAGTGAAGAAACTTTGACGAACATTCTTGGTTCGCAAATGCAGTCTTCGACCAAGATGCGTATTGGTGAAATGCTCCTTGCTCAGGGCTACATTACCCAAGAGCAGTTGGACAAGGCACTAGAGACGCAAAAGACTTCAGGCAAGCGTCTAGGTCGCACCTTGGTGGACTTGGGTTTCATGCCCGAGGAACGCCTTATTGAAATTCTTTCGAGACAGTTCGAAGTCCCGTACGTAAAGCTTGATAACTTCAATATCGACCCGGAAGCCTATACCTACTTGCCCGAAGATATGTGTAAGCAGTACAAGGTGGTTCCCTTGTTTGTGCAGAAGGGCGAAGACGAACGCCGTCAGGTGCGTTCCGTGATGACCATTGCCATGACCGACCCCACGAACATGCGCACGATCAGCATCGTGAAGTTCAAGGTCCGTATGGATGTGGACGTGGTCATGGCCTCCGAAGCCGACGTGATGAAGGCCATTGAACGTGTCTTTGCGGGTCACGGTGATGGCGCCAACGAAGAATCCTTGGCCGAACTTATCAGTGAATCTAAGGACGGCGAAGAACTAGAAACCGTGGAACGCGGTCAGGGCGGTAACGACGAACCGGAACTTTCTGACGAAGAAGGCCGCGCGGTTGTTAAGATCGTGACCACGCTGATTCACGAAGCCATTGCCCGTAAGGCATCTGATATTCACCTTGAACCGCAGGAAACGTTCCTGAAGCTGCGTTACCGTATTGACGGTGACCTGCAGGTGATGTCCCCGATTCCGGCACGTTTGATGCCGCAGATTCTTTCGCGTATTAAGCTCCTGTCTAAGATGGATATTGCCGAAAAACGTAAACCGTTGGACGGCCGCTTTACCGTGCGTTACAAGGGTTCCGAAGTGGACCTTCGTGTGAGCTCGTTCCCGATTTCTCTCCGTAAGCGCGGTGTTTGCGAAAAGATCGTTATGCGTATCTTGAACCCGAACTCCGGTCAGTTCCCGCTGAAGGATATGGGTTTCGACCCGCGCGTGCTCAAGCAGTTTATTGATGCGATTAATGCTCCTAACGGTATTGTGCTGGTGACCGGTCCTACCGGTTCCGGTAAGTCTACCACGCTTTATGCTTCTATTCGAGAAATTTTGGATTCCACGATCAACATCTCTACGATGGAAGACCCGGTGGAATTGAATATTGATGGTGTGAACCAAGGACAGATCAACAACGCCGCAGGCTTTACCTTTGCGGCGGGCATTCGCGCCCTGCTGCGTCAGGACCCGGATGTGATTATGATCGGTGAAATGCGTGACCAAGAAACTTCGTCCATGGCTATTGAAGCTGCTTTGACGGGTCACTTGGTCTTCAGTACGCTCCATACCAACGACGCCGCCGGTGCATTCCCGCGTTTGCTCGAAATGGGTCTGGAACCGTTCCTTGTGTCTACCGCAATCAAGGGTGTGCTTGCACAGCGCCTTGTGCGCCGTATCTGTAAGTACTGTAAGGAACCTGTCGAAATTTCACAGGAAATGCGCGACGAATTCCACTTGACCCCCGACATGCAGTTCTACCATGGTAAGGGTTGTGATAAGTGTGAAGGTTCGGGCTACAAGGGCCGTTGCGGTATTTACGAATTCCTGGTGCCGAACGAAACCGTGCGTAACCTTATCATCAAGCGTTCTTCGGGCGACGTGATCAAGCGCGCTGCCATGCAGGAATGCGGCATGATTACGCTGCGTATGGATGGTATCCAGAAGGCTCTCGACGGCCACACGACGCTTGAACAGGCCATCGGCGCTTCTACGTCGGATGACTAGTTGAAGTCCCCAATTCAAATTTAAAGAAGGACTCTCTTAGAGGGTCTTTCTTTTTTTTACTATATTGCACATCTGTGTATTAAAAGGGACCCCCATGGCAAATATTGTAGATAATGTTGTTTTAGATAAAGAACTGAATCCGGAACAGGCGGCTGCGGCTAAAAAGATTGATGGGCCGATGCTGATTTTGGCTGGTGCCGGTTCGGGAAAAACGCGTTGCATTACCTATAAGATTGCTCACCTTGTTTCGCAGTATAACGTGGAGCCGGACCGCATTCTGGCGGTGACCTTTACGAACAAGGCTGCACGCGAAATGAAGTCGCGTATCCAGAAGTTGCTTGACTGCAACATGAATTTTGCCTGGATGGGAACGTTCCATTCTGTGTGCTTGCGCCTTTTGAAGCTTTGCCTTTCCAAACAGTCTGTGATTGACGCTTTGGGCGGCAAGTGGTATGACGGCAACTTCTCGATTTACGATGACGATGACCAGAAAAGACTCCTGAAAGAAATTATGAAGGAGCAGTTGGGCGATAACTTTGAACCGTCCGAAGTCAAGAAATTGCACGGCGCCATTTCTAAGTATAAGAATACGATTTTGTATCGCGGTAAGGTTGCTCAGCTGCAGACTCCCGATGTGGCGCAGGAATTGGCAAACTTCCCGGACGAAGTCCTTCGTGCAAAGATGTATGCCGAATATCAGAAGCGCCTCAAGGAATCGAACGCGATGGACTTTGATGACCTGTTGTTCAACACGGTCTACATGTTGCAAAAGTTGCCGCCGCTCGTGGATCAACTGAAAGCACGTTTCCGCTATGTGGTGGTGGACGAATACCAGGACACGAACGATGTTCAGTACGAACTCTTGAAGTTGCTCATTAACGATAATAAGAACGTGACGGTGGTGGGTGATGACGACCAGAGTATTTACGGCTGGCGTGGCGCGAACATTAAGATTATCCGTAACTTCCATCGTGACTTTGCTCCGGTGACGATTGTCAAGCTCGAACGCAATTACCGCTCGACTGCAAATATTGTGAAGGGCGCAGGCTCCGTGATTGCGCACAACATCCGTCCGCAAGAAATGCAGAAGAATGTGTTCTCTAAAGAAGATGCGGGAGAACTCATTCACGTGCGCCACTTTATGGATGACCGCTCCGAAGCCTCGGCGATTGCCGATGTGATTGCAAAGGCGGGCGAAGTTTTTTATGCCAAGACGGCTGTGTTCTACCGCACCAACGCGCAGTCCCGCGCCTTGGAAAAGGCGCTAAATGACCGCCGTATACCGTCGGTCATTTTTGGCGGCATGCGATTCTGGGACCGCAAAGAAATCAAGGACGTTCTCGCATACTTGCGTCTGCTCGCTAACGAAAAAGACGATGCCGCCTACCTGCGCGTGATCAACACGCCGCCTCGCGCTATCGGCAAGACGACTGTCGAAAACATCCTTGAACGTGAACGCAACGGCGAAGGCTCCTTCTGGGATAACTTGCTCGCCGAAGTCAACAGCGGAAGCCGCTCGGCCATCAAACTCAAGGGCTTTACGGATATGGTGCAGAGCTGGAAGGCTTTGCTTGCTGCAGGCGAAACGCCGCTCCCGATCTTGGCAGAAAAGATTATTACCGATGTGGGCTACAAGGAATTCCTGCGCAAAGAAGACGAACTCTCTGCAGACGAACGCATTGGTAACTTGGATGAAATGGTGAATGCCATCCGCGAATTTGACGAAGAACATCCGGGCGCAACGCTTGATGCGTTCTTGCAGGATATTTCGCTCTTGACCGATGCCGACAAGAAGGTGGACAATTCCAAGGGCCAGGTGACGCTTATGACGATTCACATGGCGAAGGGCTTGGAATTCAACACTGTGCACATCGCGGGCTGCGACGAAGAAATCTTCCCGCTCATTCGTGCGTCGTCTACCATGTCTGGCGCCGAGATGAACGAGCAGATGGAAGAAGAACGCCGCTTGTTCTATGTGGGCTGTACGCGTGCCGAAAAGAAGTTGTACTTGTATCATGCGGAACGCCGCTTCTTCCAAGGAAACATTCGCCCGTTCGCGCCGTCCCGCTTCCTTAAGGAACTGGACCCGTCGGTAGTTGACTTTACGCCTTGCACCGATTTCGGCTTTGGCGGTAACGACTTCAATCAGGATTTCTCGGGCTCGCAGTTCTCGCGTCCGCCGCGTCCGAATATTCCGCCTTCGTACCCGCGCCGACCGTCCGGAAGCTATGGCGGCGGCTATGGTGGCGGTTCGTCTCGCCCGAGCAATTTTGGCTCTTATGGTTACAACCGCCCTTCGGCTGTTCCGAATTCCATCAAGAAAAACGACAAGCACATCGTTTACCGCAATCCGGTTAAGGTTGCCGCCCCAGTAAAGCCGGCGGAACCGTCTGGCCCGCGCGTCGTTTACGACGAATACAGCGAGAATCCGTACCATCCGGGCGTACGCGTGCGCCACATGAAATATGGTGTGGGCACGATTGTCAAGTGCTACGGTACTGGCGACAACGCTCGCGTAGACGTCCGTTTCGGTAACGATCCGACTGTCCGTACGATTATTTTGAAATATGCGGCGCTGCAAATAGTGGGCTAGGGTACATTTAGCAACTCAGAGTTGCTTTTTCGCCCAAATAATTTGCTATTTTGTGGACGTAAGAAAAGAGGTTTTATGCTCGAACGTGAAGAAGTTTTGAAACTCGCGAAGCTTTCTAGGCTCGAAGTTGCCGAAGAAGATATCGAATCTGTGAAGGGTCACTTGGACAAGATGCTCAACCATCTGGAAGCCCTCAAGGCTCTGAACCTTTCCGATGTGGAACCGATGACCGCTGTCGAAAACGGCGCCACGATTCTCCGCGAAGATGTACCCGTGCAGGGTTTCTCGCTCGAAAAGGCCTTCATGAATGCTCCGGCTGTGGAAAACGACCACTTTGCCATTCCGAAGGTGATCGGCGGCTAATTATTAGCCCATGGCTGTTCATTGTATAGTGCCTGCACGTATGGGATCGTCCCGCTTTCCGGGAAAGCCCTTGATCAAGATTGCAGGTAAAGAAATGATTGTGCGCACCCTAGAGCGTGCGCAGCTTGCTGAATGTTTTGAACGCATTGTATGTGCGACCGATTCCGAAGAAATTGCAGATGTGGTTTCTCGGGCGGGTTTTGAATTTATCTTGACTCCGGATGCGGCTACCGGTTCTGACCGCGTTGCTTTTGCGGCTCGGGCCCTCGATTTGGACCTAGTGGTGAACTTGCAAGGCGACGAGCCCTTGGTTGAGCCATCCGTGCTGTGCGATGTGGCAACGGCCCTCGAAAATCACCCTGACGAATGGGTGACTGTCGCATGCCCCTTGAATCCTGCGGAGGCGGAACTCAAGACGGTGGTCAAGGTATTGGTGAAAGACGATTATGCGGTGGACTTTACCCGGTCGGTAGCGAATGAGGACGCTGCCCGCTGGTTCCAGCACCAGGGAATTTACGCTTATTCCAGGGTGTGCCGCGACGAATTTTCGTCTTTGCCGCAAACCGAAGTTGAAAAGGAACGCTCCCTGGAGCAGATGCGCATTCTGGGCAAACGCCCGATTCGCATTGTTCAGAGCAAGTACCCTTCGATTTCGGTCGATGTCCCTTCAGACGTGAACGCGGTGGAGGCGGCGCTTAAAAAGCACTAAGGTCGAGGATAACCAACGGAGGTTGTCCTATGAATGCACCAGAAAAAAATGTGGTCCGATTGGCTTTGTGCCTTTTGGTAGTTGGAGTCGTTGTCCGGATTCTCCCTTGGGGGCTTCCGGCTATCGAACATTTCGAAGTGGGGGAATCGTTTATCGTGGCAAATGAGGCTCCTGTGTCGGGAGTCATGCCCGTGGTGCGAAACCCGCCTGCAGATTCTCTAGAAGTGTCAAAAATTGACTCTAATCTTGAAAATCGTCCCCCAAAAGAGCGAAAACGGGCAAAAAAAGTCGATCTCCCGGTACATATCAATACGGCCTCGATTGATGAACTTTGTGCCCTAAATGGGGTTGGTCCGAAGCTTGCCGAGAAGATTTTGGACACCAGAAATGCCCTTGGAGCCTTCAAAAATGCCGAAGATTTACAAAAAGTGCCCGGAATCGGCAAGAAAAAATTGGAAAAGTTACTTCCTGGGTTAATTTTTGATTAGTTTTAGAGTGTAGTTTTTTTCATAAGTCGTTGATAATATGAGTGATACGAAGATTTACATGGGTATAGAAGCGGGGGACGCTTCTCTGAAAGTTGCCCTTCTGGACGCGACCGAACGTCGTGTTTTGAAGACGGCTGTTCTCGATACGGAAACCGCTCCCCTTGACGATGTCTATGCTTTTGAAACCGTCCTCCAGGGATGGATGGAGTTCAACCAGATTGAATCCGTCGAAGCCGTTTCGGTGGCTATTCCTGCATTTAGGTCGATTATTCGTCAAATCTTTGTTCCGGCCGAAGCCGCAAAGAACATTGATGACTATGTAAAGTGGTATGTTTCGCTGATTACGAACGCAGAATCCAATGCGTATGTAATTGATTACAAAATCATGAGTGGTGACCCGGACCTCGGCTACACGATTATGCTGATTGCTGTGCGCGAACAGTGGGTCGATAATTTACGTAAAGGGTTCCGTAACAAGGCTTTAGCTCCTAAGGCCATGGATGTGGACGTGCTCTCGCTCATGAACCTGATGGACTATGCTGAAAATGTGTCCGAACTGACATGTATAGTCAAGGCTGACTATGCCGGTGTGACACTCCTTTGGCTCACCAAGGACAACCTGCATGCGCTCCGTTGCGTGTCCACGCTTTCTTTGGTGAACAACACCAAGGAAGAAGCTTACCAGATCTTGGCTAGGGAAATTACCGAACAAATCGCCATTGCCCAACAGGAAAATGCATCGGTAGTTACGAAGACTGTTCGCCTATGTGGCGAAATGGCTAGCGACATGCTCTTTGTGGAAGGCCTTCGCGCAAAGCTTGGTGAATGCCAGTTGCATTTGATGGATTCTTTCTCTAACTTGAGGCTCCCGATCGAAGAAGCTGATTCTGCCGCCGTGCTTTCTTGCGCTGGCGCAATCGGTGCTGCCTTGAATGTGATGGAGGGTGTATGATTCATTTGAACTTAATCGACGCTGCCGAACGTTTGGTCGAAGTCGAAACTGTGGCTCCGGTCAACGTTACTAGCGTTAAGGAACTGCAGAATAAGTCTCGAAAGAAGATTCTTACGGTTGTAGTTGCCGCTCTGCTTGTATTTGTTGCCTTCAGCTGCTTCTTGAGTGTTGCAGGCGTTCCCAAGCAGTTGCAGGGCTTGCTGCCGCTTCCGTACTTGGATTTGATTGGTGCCGAAGACCCGACTCGTTCGGCTCTTGCAATCGGTGTTGGACAAAAGACCTCCGCCGGTGGTTCGCTTGAAGCTGAAGCCGCCGCTGCAGCTGCAATGATTCGTCAGCGCGAAAACGTGACGGTCAAGCAGGTTGTGGGCGAAATCAATCCCCAGGCCTTGTTCAACAACAAGCGCACCGACTACAACAGCTACTTGCCGCTTGAAAAGCTTTCGTTCCAGAAGGCATCTGTCGGTCAGTTCTTTGCGTTCTTGAATACCGCAACTCCTGACGATGTGGGCTTCTCTGATTGTATTTACCAGGCTCCGAACTACTTCTATGTTCGCGGCGTGGCTGGCAATCCGAATTCCCAGAAGGCCTTCCTCGATCGTATTCGTGCAGTCAGCTCTGACTTCAGAACTCCGCCTCTGCCCGAAAACGCTCCGGCTACCGACATTACCGCATTCGGTATGTACAACGTGAGCAACGTGAACCTGACCTCTGTTTCTTCGTTCGTTCCGTCGTCCGAAGCAAGCAACGAAGTCAAGTCCATGAAGGCTTTGGCTGCAACCCAGAAGGTTCAGTTTGCCGGACTTGATAAGCCGGTGATCGAAGAATTCGGTGTGTACAAGCGCTATACACTCAAGGCTACCACGACTGCTGACTTTGCTGAGCTGAACGGCTTTATCACTGCGTTTGTGAACTCGCCGTCTCGTATCGGTATTCGCAATGTCGAAATGAAACTCGCCAAGAAGGATATGTTTACGACTGTCCTTTTTGAAATGTTTGTGATAAAGTAATACCAGATGCCAATTCGCATTACGGGTGGACTGATGCGGGGAAGGAATGTTCCGTCCCCGGATACCTCCAAGACAAGACCTACAGCTTCTCGTACAAGAGAAGCTCTCTTCAACATTCTGCAGGGTGTTGAAAATTTTCGTGTACTCGACTTGTTTGCGGGTACGGGCATTATGGGTATCGAAGCGATTAGCCGAGGTGCCGCAAGTGTCGTGGCTGTAGAAATGGCGCATGCCCAGGCGCGACTGGTGCTACAGGCGTACAAGGCCTTGTCGCTGGAATCGAAACTTACTTTGTTAGAAAAGAACGCCTTGACGCTCGATAAAGAAGCTCTTTGCGCAAGCGAAGGCTTTGACTTGATTTATGCAGACCCGCCGTTCAAGGACATGGATTACCCGGACCTGCGCCCGTATTGGGAGTGGCTGAATCCGGGGGGCGTTGCCGTATTCGAAGCGCCGAGTCGCAATCTGCCCGCATGGGTCAAGGAAGCCGACGAAGCGGGAATGGTGCAAGTCCGCCGCTACGGCGAATCCTCGCTGGTTATCTATAGAGCATAATTTCTATATTTACGGCATGAAAAAAGTTGCCGTTTTCGCTGGGTCGTTCGATCCGTTCACCCTTGGTCACCTCGATATCGTGAAGCGCGCCTCTGCGCTGTTCGACGAATTGTGGGTGGTCATCTTCGAGAATGCTTCCAAGAAGTATATGCTTGATGAAGGGACCCGAATGCAGCTGATTCAGAAAGCCGTTAAAGGTTTGAAGAATGTGAAGGTAGACTGTGCTGCCGGGCTTACGGTCGACTATATGAAAATGGTAAAGGCGAAGTACCTGGTGCGCGGAATCCGCGGCGCCGCCGATGTGGACTACGAACAGTCCATCGCTTGGAACAACAAGGTTCTTTACCCTGAATGCGAAACGGTTTTCTTGTCCAGCTCTCCGGAACATTTGAGTGTCTCGAGTACGGTGGTTCGCGAACTCTTGAAAGTGGGAATTGGCAAAACAAAGCAGGGCTGCGCAAAGCTTGCGAAGTTTGTTCCCGCCGAAGTAATTCCTTTGTTAACCACTAATCACTAACCACTGCTTGCTTTCTACAATTTATGAGACCGTTTAGATTTTTACCTAAAGTTTTGCGCGTGTTGCTGATTAGCAATGCCGTTGTTTTTGGACTTGCCTTTATTGGCGGAATGCTTGGCTTGCAGCTGAACTTGCCTGGTGTTGGTGCCGGTAGCATTCGCGAATACATTGCATACTTTGGCGCCTTTTGGCCGTTTGCGCCGGAACAGGCTTGGCGCTTTGTGTCTTACATGTTTGTGCACATTGACTTCTGGCATTTCTTGTTTAACATGCTGATGCTTTGGATGTTCGGTAGTGATGTGGCCGACATGATGGGCACCAAGCATTTTACCGGAATGTATTTCTTCTGCGGAATTTTTGCCGCGGTGTTTAGCTTGGCGATGTATTGGGTCGGCATGACGAATGCTCCGATTATCGGCGCGTCGGGAGCCCTCATGGGAATCTTTGTTGCCTATTACAAGTTCTTCCCGAATCGCATGCTTCTGATGTTCTTCTTTTTCCCCATGCGAATCAAGTATGCCATGTGGTTCATGGTCGCAGTCGATGTGTTTATGGCGCATTCGGGAGATGGCGTTGCGCACTTGGCCCACTTGGGCGGTGTCGTAGGCGGATTCCTTTACATGCATTTCTACGAACGTGGTTTCGGTAACCTCGGTAAGGCATTCAAAAAAATGCGTGGCCCGAAGTTTACGGTGCATCCGGGTGGCCGTTCCGAAAGTAATTCCCGCACGGAATCTGGCTCGGAACCGGACGACGCCATTGAAGGCGAAGTTTTTTATGTAGATGAAAACAAGCGGATGGATGAAATCCTTGCCAAGGTCAACCGCGAGGGAATCAATTCGCTGAACGAAACAGAACGTCAATTTTTACTTAAGGCGAGCGAAAAGTTGCGCCGCCGCAGAGGAGGCTTCTAATGAAGAAAGTTTTAGGTATGGGCGCAGCCCTCGTTGATATTTTGGCCAATGTGGATGACGCTTGGATCGAAGCTCAGGGTGTGCAGAAGGGTGGCATGAACATGGTGGATTGGCCCCAGATGGAAAAGTTCCTGGGCGCCCTCAAGAATCCGCTGCGCGTGCCGGGTGGCTCTACTTGCAATACAATGGTGGGTCTTTCTCGCCTGGGTGGCAAGGCCGCCTTTATCTCGAAGATCGGCAACGACGAACTCGGTAACATTTTCAAGAAGCACTTGCAAGACAATGGTGTGGAATCGAAGCTCGGCTTGAGCGATGCCGCTACCGGTTGCGTTTTCAGCGCCGTGACGCCCGATGCCCAGCGTTCCATGTGGACTTATCTGGGCGCCTCCGATTTCTTGGGCAGCGACGACTTTGTGCCGGCTCTTTACGACGGCGTTGGCTTGCTGTATGCCGAAGGCTACCGTGCCTTTAACGCAGATTGTTTCAAGAAGTCCTTTACCTTGGCCCGCAGCCTGGGTGTAGAAACCGCTCTCGATTTTAGCAGCTTTGGCGTGGTGGAAGCCTGCCGCAAGCTCTTTGACGAACTCTTTGCCGAAGGGATGATCGATATCATCATTGCCAACGAAGACGAAGCTTATGCCTATGCGGGCGTCAAGGAAGAAGCCGCTCTCGATGTGCTTGCCAAGAAGGCCAAGGTTGCCGTAGTGAAAATCGGCAAGCGCGGCGCCCTGATTGCCAAGGACGGCAAGGTGGTGCATGTGCAGGCTGGCCCTGCCAAGGCTATCGATACTACGGGTGCCGGCGACTTGTGGGCATCGGGATTCCTGTATGGCTACATGAACGGCTGGGATATGGAAAAATCGGGCAATTTGGGCAGTGTCGTGAGTAACGAAGTGGTCCAGGTGATGGGTGCCCAGATTCCGGAAGACGGCTGGAAGCGAATTTTAGCTACGCTTTCGTAAATTTTTGTATATATTTAAGGCTAGGAGAGTCGTATGTTTAAGAAAGTCTGCCTAGCCGGCCTTGTGGCCACCGTGTTCTCTTTTGCGCAAGAAGAGACCTATATTCGCAATATCTGCGATACGTTATCCGTTTCTGCTACTCCGAAGGTGGAACTCAAGCTTAAACGCGTTGAGGAAACCGTTTGGTATGGTTCCCGCGATTTAAAGAAGACTGATTCCGTTAAGGTGAATGTGCATGAGGATTATAGCACAATCACGCCTATCATGCAAAAGACCAGCCTTAGAATTCCCTATTCTATCGATGCAGGCTGCGTGTCTAGCAATTACAATCTTTTCAAGTATGGGGAATGGGACCAGAATGGCAAAAAATGGACTCTGAACGATGAAAATGACGATTACGGCTCATGGATTATAGATGTCAATCTCTATAATATTCCCGGCTTTGATTCAACCAATTCGAATAATGTCCTGGTGGTAAAAAAGGGTGGCGTCAATTCCGAGGAGCTTTCTTTCTCGGCTGATGACTTGATGGTTTCAAGAACTTTTGAATTCGCTTTTGATTCATGGCAGGCCATTGTTTTGGGTAGGGTGAAAAAGAGCGATGGCGGAGCTTTGCTCTATTCTGGTTCGGCATTCAGGCTTGATTCCGCGGATGCGGTTGCTGCTGCTTTGGCTGCTTTTAATAAGAGAGAGGATGTTCCCGACTCGCTTTCTAAAATCCAGGTTCAGGTTTTACGTCCGGTGTTGACCGACCCGAACAAAAAAGCGGTGAACAGTTCTTCTTCTGTGGCGGAGTCGTCTTCGTCCGAGGCGAAGTCGTCTAGCAGTGTGGTGTCGAGTTCCTCTGTTGAATCCAGTTCCTCTGTGGAGCCGGAATCGTCGGAATCTTCTACAGCCATTGGCCGCCTACAGGCGACTCCACGCGCATTCGGCGCGGCCCGAGCGATCCGCAGGCTCGACGGTTCCGTGGTTAAGGCGGGCGAACAGCTTGTGCCCGGCGTTTACTACGTGAAGGGCGTTGACGGCCGCTGGAAAAAGCAAGTCGAATTGCCGTAATGCAGTTCTGTAACGAATTCTTGAATGCTTGTCCCCGATAGTCCTGTCGGGGATTTTTGTATATTTGCGCTATGATGCGTTTGATTAAAATCCTTGCGATTACCTTTTTGTTCTGTGGTTCAATGGCACTAGCCGAAGAACCTGCCGTAGCTTCTCAGACATCGACTGCAGAAACCGAATTGAAACAGGAACTTGCAGTGCGCGACAGCGTGATGCAGGTGCAGGGAGATGCCTGTACGCTTGAAAAAGATTCCTTGCGTTCTGTCATCGAATCGGAAAAAGCCAAAAGCGAAAATTGGGAAAAGAGCTACAATACCGTCAAGAAAGATAATGAAACTTGTGCCCAAATGCTTGTCACCTCGATTGGCATAAATGAAAAGAAGCAAGAAAAGGAGCAGGAGAATCGTAGGTCCGCTGCCATGGCGGCTTCGTCTTCGTTCTTGGGCGGTGTCGGTATCGGCCTGCTGATCATGTGGCTGATCATGAAATAATTGGATTTGTGTTGAGGAGTGAATGAATAAGATTCTTTTGAGTGCAAGCCTGCTTTTGTGCGCAGGCTTTTGTTTTGCTAAAAATGCAGTGCCCGCCGGACCGTTCCAGTGGGGGCATACGCTTAAACCGCTTTCGACGACTAAAATGTCTACGGCAGAAATTTCGGCTTATATGCCTGCCAAGAAAAAACTGTTTGTCGTAGGTGATGCTAATGTCGTCGAAGTGGTGGACTTGAGCAATCCGAGCGAAGCCAAAAAGATTTCTGAAGTACAGATTCCGGGTAATGCCTCTAGCGTGACGGTTCATGGAGACTTGGTCGCGGTCAGTATGCTTGAAGTCGAAGAATGGCGCAATGGCCAGGTGCAGGTGATGCGTTACACGGACAATCTCGAAGTGCTTGGATTGTATACGGTCTGCAGCCAGCCGGACATGATCAAGTTTACGCCCGATGGCAAGAACTTGCTGGTGGCCTGCGAAGGCTCGCCGAGTACGGATTTTGCGGTAGACCCTGATGGCGGTATTGGATTCTTGACTGTTGCTAAGGCGGACGCCGAATCGTGGAAAACTGCGGAATTTGCTGTGGCCGGATTTGATCATCTCGACACGAATAGACTTAAGAATGCTGGCGTGCGTGCTCCCGGAAATCAGGGCTTTTTGAAATCGCTGGAACCGGAATACATTACGGTTTCTGACGATTCCAAGCTGGCGTGGGTGAGCCTGCAAGAAAATAACGCCATGGCGATTATCGATGTGCCGGCCAAGAAAATCAAGAAGGTTTTCCCGTTGGGTTTTGTAGACCATTCCAGAAATGGTTTTGCAATCGATGCCGTGAGCGACGGAAAGATTGATATCAAGAATTATTACCCGCTGCGTGGACTTCGCCAGCCTGATGGCATTGCCGCTTTTACGGCAGGCGACAGACACTTTGTGCTGACGGCAAACGAAGGTGCTCCTGTAAATGATTACAAGGCATGGACCGATGTAACGAGCGTGCAGGAACTTGTGGCACAGGGCCGTTTGGATGAAACCGTGTTTACGGAAAAGATAACGACAGACTTGAAGGATCTTTCGGTCAGCGCGCTGGAGCGTTGCGATGAGGGTAAGTACCGCACCCATAACGGCAAGTGTCCTTACGCCTATACGTTCGGTTCTCGCTCCGTGAGCATTTTTGACGGCGAAACGGGAAAACTGCTCTGGGATTCCGGAGAAATGTTTGAACGTGTCTTGGCAAAGATTGCGCCGGAATATTTCAATTGGAATTCCAAGAAGGGCAAGGCCAAAATGGATAAGCGCAGCAGCGATAAGGGCTGCGAACCCGAAAATGTGACTGTGGGCGAGGTCGGTAGACGTCGCTACGCCTTTGCTGGCTTGGAACGGTCGAGCGGTATTGCCGTTTTTGATGTCACTGACCCGGAGGCCCCGAAACTGGTGGATTACTACTTGGATCCGCTGGACCGTGGCCCCGAAGGCGTGTTGTTCATTTCTGCTGACGATAGCCCAATGCCTGGCCAAGCTTTGCTCGTTGTTGGCTACGAATACAGCAAGACGCTGACGATTTATACGATTAAATAACGGATTCGGGCCAAGGGTGCTTGGGGTAGCGGCCACGCAATTCCTTGCGCACCTCGGCGTAGGTGTTCTGCCAGAATCCAGTCAAGTCCCAAGTTTTTTGAATTGTGCGGAAGTTCGGTGCGAGAATGTCGTACCGGACTTTTAATTTGCCGTCGGCAATCTTGTGCTCGCCGCGGAGCTGCATCAAGTCTTCGATTCGGGCCGAGATTTCGACCAAAACGCCTTCGATGCTTTGCACGGATTTTCCGTCGTCGCTGACGGCGACTTCTTGGTAGCTGTAGCGGGCGCGCTTGCCGTTGGGGAGCGTGTAATGGTCGGGGAAAGTTTTCCCGAGCCACTGTAGCATGGATTTGCCAAAATAATCTTCGATGATGCTGCGGTAACGGTCTTCGTTAATGTCGCGGAGCAGGAACTTGCCGTTTGCGAATTCGTCGAAGATGAGTTCCATATCTTCTTCGTTGAATTCGGGGAGACCGTATTCGGGATAGAGCTTGGCGGCAAGGCGCATCTTGATGAGCTGCGTCTGAACGGCTTCGGTCAGGAACTTGCCGCTCCAATTTTCTTTCTCGATTTTTTCGCGCCAGGCGTCGACGGTAAGCTTCTTGAGTTCTTCAAGAACTTTAGGCGATGCCTCTTGCGTGAGAATTTCTTTGCGGGAAAGTTCGGTGGTGGAGCCGTCGGCGTTTTCGGATTCGCTGATTTCGACTCCGATGAATCTTTCTTGTCCGCTGCGCCACAAGAGCTCGTAGCGCGTCTTGGCGTTGCTGCCGCCGAGCATGTCTTGCGAAATGGGCGCGTAAAGGTTGACCTTGAGTTCGGACTTTGTGGTGCCGGTACGGAGCATGCTGAGTGCGAGAATCGCGTAAGGCGGTTCTGCAACTTGCAGGCGAATCACGTTCTGGTTGGCGAGCTTGTAGGCATTGCCGCTCGGAGTCGCGAGCCTGTCCGGGAAAGCTTTCAAGAGGCTGCGAATGACGGATTCTCTCTCGTCTTTCGTCTGTAGGACGGAGCCCGTTCTCTCGTCTATTTTATCGCGGTAGTCGCGCAGTTGTCGGAGTGTGAACGAAATTTCACGCGGAACATCCCTGTTCTTGGACAAAGTATCACTTGCAAGTGTGAGAATGTCGTAGGCGACTTTTGCTTTCTGCAGAAATTCGGTGCCGGAGTGAATCCAGGCGAGTGCGGCGAGGAGCAAGTCGGGTAGATCAGCCTTGCTTTGAGCCGATGCGAGGAGCAGCGCGAGTGGAATGCTTGAAACTGGCGTGCGGATGGCCTTGAGGCCGAGTGCGGTGATTGTGCCGTCTTGGAGCATCCCGAATTTTTCGAGGAGTGCGGTCGCGGTCTTTTCGCGTGCTTCCGGAATTGCTGTCGGAAGTACTATGCCATCTGTCATCCCGGACTCGTTCCGGGATCTCCTTTCCTCGCCGAGATCCTCTAGCGCGGCCTTTTGCAGTAGTAATTCCGAGGGCTCGATTTGCAGGACTTCGGGCACGATCCCTTGGGGCATACGCTTTTCGCTTTCCTCGCTCCAGAGGCGTATGGCACAACCATTCTGCGTACGGCCGCTACGGCCGCTGCGCTGAATGGCATTTTGCATAGAAATGGGGAGCGTGCGCAGGACATTCACCTTTTCGCTGTCGTCATACAAACTCACTCGTTCGATGCCGCTATCGACGACGCCTGTCACGTTAGGCACGGTGATAGATGTTTCGGCGATGTTTGTGGTGAAGATGACACGCGGGCGTTCAGTGACTTCAAAGATGCGGTCTTGCGTTTCGCGGTCTTGCCCGCCATAGAGTTCCAGAAATTCGGCGCAGTTTGGGCCGAGGGCTTCGGAGGCGGCGGTGTGGCAGCGGGCGATTTCGGCTTTGCCCGGTAAGAATACCAGCGTGGTCTGCCAGATGTTGTTGCGGTAGAGCGTGCGGAGCGCCCGCACCACTTCGGCGTCAAGTCCAACGCCCGAAACAAGCGATGTCCCCGTTGCCGGAGTCTGGTTGATAATCTGGACGGGGTAGAGCGGGTGGCCGAGGCTCAGGCACTTGACGCCGAGAACCGTTTCGAGTTCGGAACGGTTCAACGCCGCCGACATCACCGCAATCCTAGGCTTTTTGGCTCCCCTAAAAAACGCAAACAGCAAGTCCATGTCGGCTTTGCGTTCGTGGTATTCGTCAAAGACGATCCAGTCGGCATCCAGCTTGCCGTGTAGCAACTCTTGTAGAAAGTTACCGTAGGTTTGGAATAGTATGCGCGTGTCTGCGCTCTTGCAGCTGTCTTGCCTGAACTGGTAGCCGACAGTCTTGCCGCAGGTTTCCCCGTGGAGCTTTGCCGAGAACTGCGCCAGCGCGAGTGCCGCGATACGGCGTGGCTGCAAGACGACTACGCGGCCTTTGCAGTGCTTGCTTAAAAAGTAGGGGATGAATAGCGACTTGCCCGAGCCGGTCGGCGCTTCAATCAATAAATTGCGAGAAGCCGCTATCGCGGCTTCCAGTTTGCCTTCTTCTTCGGCGAGTGCTAAATCTTTGTAATTCACTAAAGTCTATTGATTAAAGATCAATAACTAGCGCGGGAACTTGAGCTTTTCGCCGGTGGCAACGTCGTTGTAAGGCTTCTTGCCTTCGTGGAACTTCTGGTTGATTACCAGGTTGTCGATACGGCGACGCAGGCCCTGTTCGGTCTTGCAGAAGAAATAGGCGACCTTGTTGGTGCCGGGCACCAGGAACATGGCGAGCTTGTACTTCTGAGACACGGCGCGGCGGAAGAACTTGAGGTCTTCTTTCTTGGGCACCACGAGGTGGGAACCTTCCTTGACTTCGCAAATCATGTCGGCATCGGCCAAAAGGGCGCGAGACTTCTGCTTGAGAGCGGCAAAGTTGGGTTCGGTGTTCTTCTTGATGGTTTCAAGGCTGAATGCACCACCGCCTTCCTTGAGGGCTTTGCGGACGCCGCGGAATGCAAACACGCCGAGCACGATAAGGACAAGGGCTACAATGAAGGGCCAATAGTTGGCGAGAAAATCTAACATAAAAACCTCTTTTCTTTACGAAAGAAAATATAGAAAAATAAATGATTTATGCGGGAGGGGACCCGGCTCGGAGTTGCGAAGGCCGCACGGTCCCCTCCCTGCACCCTCCCCTTCCTTGGCCGACGCTTTTTTAAGGAGGCAAGCTTTTCTATATTCGTATTTGTGTTAAGTTTTTTGAAACGATGTCTTTTTACATGTGCTGTAACTGCGTGTATTTCTGTTGCAGCCTTTGCTGGCGTGGATTCGTCTATCGGTTGTCCTGATGGTACGGTCATTTCGTCGATTTCGTACGAAGGCTTGGAGCATACCAAGGCTCGCGTGGTGAATCGCGAACTCTTGAACAAGGCGGGGGAGCCGTTTTCGGCCGAAAAGTTCAATCTTGAAAAACGCCGCCTGCAAGACTTGGACTTGTTTACGGATATCTCGGTGGGGTGTGAAGGCGGAAATCTGAAATACACTTTCGTTGAAATCTTCCGCTGGATTCCAGCCCCTGCAGGCAAGACGACCGAGCGTGACGGGCTCATGATTGGTCTTGCTCTTGCGAACTTGAATGTGCTTGGCGAAGATATCCGGGCCGAGGTCCAGTACCGCACCTCTTCTGAACGGTTCCTGGATAACAACGAGTATGCCTTTTATGCAAGTTCTCCTTACTTGTTCGGACTCCCGCTTGGCTGGAATTTTGAATTCTTGCGCACCGACAGTTACGACGACATTCGCGATTACCAAGATGACAGTTGGCTGGTCGATTTGGACTTGGATTATCAATTGCTGCCGAACCTTTCTATTCTAGGCACGATTGCATATCGTGAATTGGAAAAAGCGGTATTCACGTTTGATGAGGCCTCTGCACAATTATGGGAATATGGCTTTGGCTTTGCCTTTGATTTCCGCGATACCAAGATCGATACTCGCAAAGGTATCTATTATGAATACATGCTTACGCATGTGAAACAATTAGACCGGATCGCTATCTGTGGCGGCAGTTGTTACACCGAAGGCGAAGACTATTGGGAACTTTTGAACGATGCCCGCGCTTACTATCCAGTTGGTCGTTTTGTGATGGGGGCGACGGCGCTCGTGCGTTACCGTCCGGGTGAAGTGTACCGCTTCGACTATTTTTCGCATGGCGGCGTGAATTCTTATCGTGGCCGTTATGGCGATTCAAAGCGCCTAGGCGTACACGAAACCTTGCTCAACCTCGAAGAACGCTTTATTCTGTTGGACCGTCAGCCGGCGAGTATCGCGGGCGTGAATTTCTTCTATGGCGTGCAATTGGTGGCGGGTCTCGACGGAAGCCTTATTTGGAATTCGGGGCGCCCCGGTTGGGATGATTACGAAGGTGCCGTCTATGGCGGTATTCATCTGGTGGTTCCCGCTGTTGACCGCCTGCGTTTTGAAGTGGGATACAGCCCAGACAGGGGAGAACCTAAATACTTCTTTGGCATGATAGAAAAGGTGTCTACGTCTCGCTGGCGTGGCAGATAAGCAATTCCGACGTAAATAAAGTAAACAACCCTTTACAAATTTTGGATAAATACTAAATTAGGACTCATATTTATAACAAAAAGATAATATGGCTCAAAGTGGGCCTTTTGGAGTATAAATGGCAATTAACTATCTGGATCTCCCGATTGGTCGCAAGTATCCCTACGAAGTGGACTGCGTCGTGGAAATCGGTAAAGACACCAACCTCAAGTACGAATATGATGAACGCCTGCACGTGTTCCGCCTGGACCGCTGCTTGCTGAGCTCCATGAGCTACCCCTGTACTTACGGCTTTATCCCGAGCACCAAGGCTGATGACGGCGACGCTATCGATATGCTGATTTACAGCCCGGCCTCCATGATGACGGGAACGGTTTGCACCTGCCGCGTGATCGGTGCGCTAGACATGACCGATGGCGGTCGTAAGGACTATAAGGTCCTGGGTGTTCCGGTATTCAACCCGCGCCCCATCAAGGACATTACCGATGTGGACCAGATGTTCCTGCGCATTACGCGTAACTTCTTCCAGAACTACAAGGAACTGGAAGGCAAGGACGTTCAGATTGGTGAATGGCAGAATGCCGCCTTTGCCCGCGAAAAGGTGATTGCCGCTCACAAGGCTTACTTCCAGATGCAGGTTCAAGTTCCTGAAACTTGCTACCAGGAACCGGAAAGTGTTGACCACTTGCCGCCTGACGAATTGATTTAAAAAAAACGCCGCTTTTTAGCGGCGGTTTTTAATTAGAAGCATCTTACTTTCACCGGCAGAACGCTGGTGATTTTTGTTTTGACGCTTTCCAGGAATTCCTTGGGTAAGGGTTCCACGCCCTCGAGCAAGGTATCACGAATGACCGTGTACAACTGGACTTCGACCAAGTTTGCCGGATTTGCGGAATGAATGGCGGTCAGGTTCTCGATGTAACGCTCGATTTCCTGCTCGCTCGGGATTTCGCCCTGCAGGTTGCAGAGCATGGTCTGAATGCAAAGCGGATAGAGTTTGATCGTCTTCGTTAGGTTGTCCAGAATCTTGTCAAAACGCAGGGGAGAACGGTTCATTTTCTTGAACCATTCTTCGGTGCCGGCATCGAGCTTTGCCCAGATTTCGCCGTCACTTGCCAACAGCTGAGAAAGACCTTGCTCGACGGCTGGGCTTTCGAGATGGCTTGCGTTTGTGATGAGTCGCAACTTAAAGTCACCGAGTCTAGGCGTGTATTCCTTTTGAATTTCGCGCATGCGGCGGCAGACTTCCGGGAATTCCTTGACGATAGTAGATTCTCCGTCGCCCGAAAGGCATACGTCTTTCAAAAGCTTGTTCTGTTCGGGAACATGGCCGAAAAATTCACATTTTGCAAATTCGCCCGATTCATAGAAATCGAGAAATGCGCGCAATTCACGTTCGACGGCATCGACGTCCACGGGAATACGCTTGTGGCCCTCTTGCGGGCCGCTCTGACAATAGGCGCACGAAAATGAACAGTGGTGGTCGGGGTTCAGGTTTATGCCAATCGAAAGGCCGCCTGCACGCCGGCTAATCACCGGGTACACCCATGTGTTGTCTTTCCACATGCGCGAATGATCGCTCCACGCTGCAATTAATGCTTTTTCCTGTTCGTTCATGCCGCCAAATATAGTAATCTGTGCTATAGTCTGTACCTATATGCTGTTAGAGTGAAAAATTAGAACAACCCCTCCGCTTGACTTGATTCATGTTGTCTTAAATCTTCATTCTTCATCCCATATTACACACCTCACATTGCTCATTTTTACTACTTTTCCAACATGCAGTTTGTATTGAAGTCCGCTTTGATTGCGCTTACGCTTGTCGGGGTTGCTTTGGCCGACGGCATTAAGCCATACGCTCTCGCAAACGACGGAGCGGTGACTCGCGACCGTCACCTGTCCGAAATCAGCGATATTATGCGCGGTGGGCGAGGCGGCTATATCGACCTGGGATTTTATTACACGCCGAGCCGTGAACAGTTACCCCTGGAAAGTCAGTACGGCGAACATGAAGGCTTTGCTTTCAATCATCATTTTGCTGCCTTTGGCGCCGGCGAAGTGGCTAAAGACCGCCACATGGGTGCGCTCCTCTGGTTTGACCGTTCCGGCTGGGATGGCGAAGACTTTTTCTTGTTCCCGCAGTATAACGATTTCGGCCTGCAGCGCTCGGTCGTTACTTGGGGCTTGACCTTTACAGATGCCCGCATGAATTGGACACTTGCCGCCGGTATGCAACACCAGAATCTGGAACACCGCGGTAAGCTTTATCCGTACGAAAGCGACTCTCTGGCCTACAGCTGGGCGCATTTGCGCTTTAGTAAGCTGAGTGCTCAGGCGAATTTCTACCGCACCGACTGGCGCCTGTTCCGCTTTGCGCTCGACCTGGAAAGCCGCGCTATTTACGGCGGCAGAAAGTCCGGCCCGCTTACGTACTTGCCGAACGTGTCGCTTTCCATGTACAATACTGATGAAGAAAATGACATCGATTCCATGCGCATTAATTGGGAACAGAATCTTTATGACCAGCGCCTTTATGCCGAAGTCGCGATTGACTTGAACGACTCCTGGTTCCATAGCGCAGCTCTCAAGTTTTACCCGGATCCGTCCCGCATGATCGGCTTTGAAGCGACCTGCTTGAACCGTGTCAGAAAGAAACAGCTTTCCGACGACTTGGTTGAAGTAGAAAACGACTTGTTGTGGGGTGGTGCTATCGACTTGCTGTTTGCCCGCTTTGCCTACAACGCCGCTTACGATTACGAAAACTTCTTTGGCGCGAAGGGCACGTTCCTTGTTGAATTCAAGTTCAACCTCGCCACGATTGACGGCTGGCTGTTCAACCGCGGTGCTGCACGTAGCGCTCCGATGCAAACGGATGTCGTTAAGCAATTCGATAAGAAGGCCGGCTCCAACGAAATCACCCCGATTGGCTCTGCTAAGGGGGCTCCCAAGACTATCGAAGCCAAGGGAATCCGCTACGAAAAGGTCGGCTCTGAAGGAGGCAATTAATGAAGGGTGCTATGAAAAAGATTTCGGTACTTGCGGTATTGATTGCCTGCTGCCTTACGCTTTCGGGCTGTCTCACGCATTGGTTCCTGGATTCAACCACTCGACTCCAGATAGAAAACAAGTCGTCTAAGACTATTGTCGAAGTCGATATTCTTGCCGAAGACGGTACTTACAAAGCATGGATTCAAGACACTATTCGCACGGGCGAAAAGAGCCGCGTATACGAAGAAGATTGGGTCGGAACCTTCTGCTTGCGTATCAGGACTTTGGGCGCCGATTTCGACATTCAGAATTTGACGTTTGACGGCGGAAGTGAATATATGGTTCTTTCGGATGACGAAGACGGTTCTCTACACTACGAATTCAAGTAGATCTTAAGCGACTTTGCTGTCGCAGACTTTTTCGAATTCATCTACAGTCATGGGCTTAGCAAAGAAGTAACCTTGGAAAAGGTTGCAGCCCATTTTGTTCAGCATGTTGTATTGGGCTTCGGTCTCGATACCTTCGGTAAGCGATGAAAGGCCGAGGTCGCCCGAGAGCTTGAGCACGTTGCGCAGAATGATTTCTGCCTTCTGGCTATTCTTGGAACTGCTTAAGAACTTCATGTCAATTTTTAGAACATCGAGCGGCATATCCTTGAGCTGGTTCAGCGAAGAATAACCGCTGCCAAAGTCGTCCATCTCGACAATAAATCCGGATTCGCGGAACCGGTTTAGAATGGCCATGCGGTTTTCGACTTCGGTCATCATGACGGTTTCGGTAATTTCGATGCGCAAGCGCGAAGGCTCAATCTTGAATTCTTCAATCAGGGCGTTGACTTCGGCGAAGACATCCATGAACAAGAAGTCCTTCGGCGAAATATTGATTGAAATGAACAGGTGCGATTTTTCTCCGGTCCAAGTAGAAAGAATTTCGCAGGCGCTACGCCAAATGTACTTGTCCAGGTCGGCAATCATGCCGTTTCTTTCAAATGTCGGAATGAATGTTTCGGGCTGCAGGAAGCCTTCTTTGGGGTGGTCCCAGCGGATAAGCGCTTCGGCTCCGATAATCTGCCCGTTGTTGTCGACAATGGGCTGCAGGTAAGGACGCACTTGCTTTTCTTCGATGGCTTTTTCGATTTGGGCAGAAATCATCTGGTCCCACATCACCTGGTTGCGCATCTTGTCGTCGTAGAAGGCGATGTGCTTGTTGTATTCGTTCTTGACGGAGGTGAGGGCGAGTTGTGCACGGTCGAACATGATCGATACGTCGATATCGGGCTCGGTAATCTTGTAGATGCCCATGTGCATTAAAATACGGTGTTCTATGGAACCGTTAGAAATGACGTATCGAGAAAAGCGACGTTCCAAATGTTGCAGGTTTGCATCTCCGGCAGGTAGGCAGATGCCGAAATCGTCGCCGCCAAGGCGCCCGAAAACCCATTCCTTGGTAGAATTTTCGCGAAGCCAGGAGGCTACCTTTAGCAATACGCTGTCGCCCATGTCGCTACCGAAAATGTCGTTTACGATCTTGAAATCCTTGATGTCAAAGTAGGCGACCCAGTAATTGACGTCGGCATGTTTGGCAATCGTGTCCTTGATCTTTTCGAAAAGGGCTTCCTTGGTGTATAAACCGGTCAATTTGTCATGGGTGACGTTGTAGATTTCACGCTGGCGCTTGATAACCTTTTCTTTGGCAATAGAAGCCTCTTGCTGAAGCTTTTCAATACGCAAAATGGCTATAATGATTAAAGCCGTCGCTGTAAGGTCCAATAAGAGGTAATTTCCAACGAAAAGTTGCAAAACCAGGAGCCCAACAGCCAAGAAAAGAAACGCAAACGATATAATCTTATTCATAGATAATTACTTTGTTCTATGAATTGAATATAGCCTAATAAGCTAGTAGCGTTTGTTACAAATTTCTGTTCTAAAAATTACTTTGTCCGTTTTTGACGCTAAAAAGGCGTTTTTAAGTCCATAGGGAGCTTTTGGGTGACTCATTTTTTTGCGTCGCAAAGTTTTTCGTAGTCGCTTACCGACATGGGCTTTGCAAAGTAGTAACCTTGGAATAAATTACAGCCCATTTGGTTCAACATATTGTATTGATCTTTGGTTTCGACACCTTCGGTGAGCGAGAATAGACCAAGATCGCTCGAAAGTCTGAGGATGTTCCTGAGGATTGTTTCGGCTTTCTGGTTGTCTTCGGCTTTGCTCAGGAACTTCATGTCAATTTTCAAGACGTCAAGAGGCATGTCCTTGAGCTGGTTCAACGAAGAATAACCGCTACCGAAGTCGTCCATTTCGACAATGTATCCGTTGTCGCGGAATCGCTTCAATATGGCCATGCGGCTTTCGGCGTCGGTCATCATGACCGTTTCCGTGATTTCAATACGCAGACGGTTCGGGTTAATCTTGAATTCTTTGACGAGCTTGTCGATTTCGGCGAAGACATCCATGAAGTAGAAGTCTTTGGGCGAAATGTTGACCGAAATGAAGAGCTTTTCTTTTTCGCCGGTCCAGGAGGCAAGAATTTCACAGGCGCAGCGCCAAATGTATTTGTCCACGTCGGCAATCATGCCGTTCTTTTCGAATAAGGGTATGAACGTGAAGGGCGGGAGGAATCCTTCAGTGGGGTGAAGCCAGCGCACCAGGGCTTCGGCTCCGATAATGGTTCCCTTGTTGTCTACGATAGGCTGCAGGTAGGGGACAATCTGACGCTTCTTAATAGCATCTTCGAGTTCGGTCGATATCTTTTGGCCCCACAGCACTTGGTCTCGCATTTTGTCATCGTATAGGGCAATATGCGTGTTATATTCGTTCTTGATGCTTGTCTGGGCGAGGTGGGCGCGGTCGAACATAATTGATATGTCAATGCTCGGATCCGTTATATGGTAAATGCCCACATGCATCAAAATGTGTTGGTCAATCGTACCATTCGAAATGACAAATTTTGCAAGTTTGTCTTCGACTAAGGGCAGTCGGACAAGGTTTGTCGGGAAACAAACACCGAAGGCGTCACCGCCAATTCGTCCGTAAATCCAATTGTCCCTGGCGTTTTCCCTAATCCAGTTTGCAACTCTTACAAGCACTTTGTCGCCCACATCTTTACCAAAGATGTCGTTGACCATTTTGAAATCCTTGATGTCGAAGTAGGCGATAGAGTAGTCGACATCTTTTCTGTTGTCGAGGTTGCTCCTGATAACATTGAACAGATGTTCCTTGGTGAACATGCCTGTGAGCTTGTCATGGGTGGCCTCGTACATGTCTCTTTGTTGCTTGAGGACATCGGGGGTGTTGTCCTGAATCGTCAAGAACGATCCAATTTTTCGGTACTTTTCGTCTGAGACAAGGTGCTTTTTAAGCGAGAAATATCGAGTGTCCCTTCCGGAGCCCACAACTTGCTTAGAGGCCCAATGATCCATGCCTTCGCCCAGGTCGTCGAACATGGCGGCAAGCCTGTGTTGAACACTTTCGTAGTTGTCGCTATGGATAACGAGCAGCTTGCAGCCGTTACTGTTTGCCCAAATGCAACGTTCGTTGGCGTCAAAGAAGTAGATGGCTTCGGGCATCTGAGAGGCTATCTTGGCAAGCATTCGGTCCAAGAGCCTGTAAGGTCTGAAGAAAAGCGAAAAATAGAAGATGAACATCCCGCAAACGGCCATGGCAATCATGGAACGGTCAATCGGGGTTCTCGAGAATATATAGTACGACTGCCATATCCCGGCCACGACCATGGTGAAGAATATGACGTTGTATTTTTCGGCATAAATGCGGGGGACGCGTATGGCTTTGGCAAGGAATATGGAAAGCGATACGAAGAATGCTATATAGACTGCAATACGGTGGAAGAATTGCCCTACGTGTGGAATGAGCCTGTAGTAGGGGTAACCGTCTACAGTGATGGCTTCCATGCCGAAAGCTTGCCCCAGGAAGGGATTAAAGAAATATTGAAGAATGTCTAGGGTTAAAAGCGTATAGATGATATAGCATTTTTTTTTGTTTTTTCTCCACGATATGTTGCAGTAGACCAGCGTGAAGTCAAACAGGCTGAATGCCATCAAGTCCATGCCGATGAAGTAGATATAACTACCGATGGTCGAAAGAAGCTGGTTGCTGGAAAGGACGATGAAGAGGTTTCCCATAATGGGAACAATGAATGAAAATAGAAGAAGGGATACGGCGTATCCAATGGATTTTTTTGATTTCCGCGCAATCGCTCCAAAAACCCCTAAAAGGATTATTAATAAGATATAGATGATTGCAAACGTAAGTCTCATGGATTTTTCGCCCTTCTCCCATATAATATATCTATTAGTTGGGTAATTTTTCTTTTTTTTACGAAAAACATACTCCAAATTGGAATATGATGGGAGAGAAAGCTGTTTTTGGGCTTTTTTGCGTGTTTTCCCCATTTATAGGGGAAAATCATTTTTATCTTTCGCCTTGAAGTGCAGATTACAAAACTAAAGATTTTTGGCTTTAAGTCCTTTGCCCAAAGGACCGAAATCAACTTCCCCACGAAGGGTCTTACGGCCGTGGTGGGGCCGAATGGTTGCGGTAAGTCGAACATTACCGACGCTATCCGCTGGGTTTTGGGTGAACAGAAGGCAGCATCGCTCCGTATGAGCAAGATGCAGGACGTGATTTTTAGCGGTACCGAAGAACGTGCCGCCATGAGCCTCGCTGAAGTCTCCATTGTGATCGATAACAGCGATGGTACCCTGAATTCTGAATATTCCGAAGTGATTGTGACCCGTCGTGTACACCGTGACGGGTCGGGCGAATACCTGATTAACAACCAGGAATGCCGCCTGCGTGACGTTCATGCCCTGCTTTTTGACTCGGGCCTTGGTTCCAGTACCTATTCGCAGATGAACGCCGACATGATCAAGGCGGTTTTGAGCGATAAGGCCGACGACCGCCGCGTGCTGTTCGAAGAAGCCGCCGGCGTGAGCAAGTACAAACAGCAGCGCAAGGAAACCCGTCGCCAGCTGGAACGCGTGCAGATGGACATGGAACGCGTGGAAGACAACTTGCGCAGTGTGCGCCGTTCCGTAAAGCTGTACGAAACCCAGGCTGAAAAGGTGAACGAGTACAAGCGCCTTTCTAAGCGCCTGCGCGAATTGGACCTGTCGGTCAGTATTGACAAGTTTGAAGACATGAAAGAGGGCTTGACGACCCTCGATACCGCAACCCGCCGTCTGAACCACGATGTGGAAAATTCGAAGACGAATGCGACGGTGTTGCAGGCAAAGATTGACGAAAAGAAGCTGTTGATTGCCGAAGACGAAAACGCCTACCGCGACTTGGAACGCGAGGTGCAGAAGGCAACTATCGAACTCAACGACTTGAACAACAGCATGGGCCGCATTCGCGACGTGATTTCCAACTTGGAAGCCGCGAATGAAAAGTCCCAGGAAGAAATTGACCGCAACACGGGCAAGGTCCAGGAACTCCTGGATGAACGCGCCCGTCTTGAAGAAGAAAATGCGGTGCTCAGTTCCGACAGCGACGTGGACGAAATGAACGCCCTGCTGGAGCGTGAACGTGAAATTTTGCAGGTCATGCGCGACAAGGTGGACGACCTGCGTACCCAGTCAAGGGAACTTTCGAACGAACGCCTGCAGAAGACGAACCAGGTGAACTCCCTCAAGAGCCGTTTCGAGCGTATGGATGCCGAATCGGGTCTGTTGCAGGCGAACCTCACCAAGTGGCGTGGCGAAATGGAACAGGTGCAGTCGCAGAAGGCGAATGCCGAATCTGCCCTGGCCGACATCAATGCGGGCCTCGAAGCCGCCGATGCCGACCTGGAACGCCTTACCGAGCAGCGCTCAACGCGCGAAGAAAGGCTCGATGCCGAACGCGCCGACTTGCTCGAAGCCCAGAAGAAACTGCAGGAACTGAAGAACGAGGTGGCAAGGCTCACCTCTCGAATCGACGTTTTACAGAGCGTTGCCAACGAGGGCACCGACGCTAGCCGCTGGCTTATGGAGCATAAGGCGGACCTGGTGGGCGGGCTCCTGTCGGAACGTATCGAAGCCGCGCCCGAATATGCCGCTCAAGTGGAGGCCGCCCTCGGTGACTTGATGGATGCCGTGGTGGTTGCCTCGGACGATGCGGCAATTGCCGCAGTGGATGCCATGAAGGGCGAAAATGTGGGCAAGGCGGTGCTTGCGCTGGTGGGTGCCGGTGCCGAACCCTATTCCGGCACGCTCCAGGGCGATGGCGTTGTAGGTTGCCTCAAGGATTACGTGACTGCCGACGAACAGATTGCAGGCTGGCTCAAGGCGCTGCTTTCTCGTTACTTTGTCGTAGATTCTTTGCAGACTGCGGTGCGCCTTGCGCGAGCCATGCGCGGAGATGACCTCTGCTTTGTGGCTCCCGAAGGCATTGTGCGTACGAGCGGCCTCATGAGCAGCGGTACGGCGACTTCTGGAACGCTCAGCCGCAAGAACGAAATTGCCGAGGCGAACAGCCTGTTGGAAGGCGTGAACCTCGAAGTGGCTCAGGCCGAAGAAGAAATTGGCCGCTTGCAGGATTTGGTCGACGAAGACACGCAGATGCTTGCCTCGTTGGTCGACGAAATCCGCGAAAAAGAAGATATGAAGCGCGGCGGAAACGCCGGCATTTCGATCCAGAATAACATTATCGCCGGTTGCGACCGCAGACTTGCGCAGTTGCAGGGCGAAATGCAGAACGCCGAATCCAAGATTCAGGCGGCAGAAGCCTCCAAGAACAGCGACCAGGAACTCATGGACGCCCAGGCTTCTCTCGAAAAGATCGAAGAAGAATATTCTCGCGTGAACGACGAACTTTCGGAACAGGATACGATGTTCCGCGAAAAGGAAGAAAACGTTCGCGAACTGGAGCGCAGCGCCCAGGACAAGACGGCAAAGCTCACGCAGAATACGAACCGCCTGAACTACATCGCCGAACAGGTGGAATTCCTGGAAAATGCAATTCAGGACCGTAAGGCAGAAATTGAAAAGAACCAGGCCGCCATCCAGAAGAACGAGGAAGACGGTAGGGGAGTCGCCGACCAGGTGCAGAGCAAGGATTCCGCTCTCCGCGAACTGGAAAATCAGCGCGACTTGGCCCGTGAAAAGTACGAACTTGTTTCGGGCGACCTCGAAGAATGGCGTAGCGAAGTTAACCGCCTCCGCGACGACATGATCGAGAAAATGAAGGAATTGAACGATGTGGGCCGCAGGCAGGAAGCCTTGCAGGCAAACCTCGACCGCCTGACCGAACGTATTACAAACGAATACAGTGTAGACCTTGCGAACCCCGACGACATCGAGCGTGTGGAATATAGCCAGCCCGAAGCCGACCGTGAAATCCGCGAACTCCGCGGAAAGATCAAGGAACTGGGCCCCATCAACGTGAATGTGATGGAAGACTACGAAGACGAAAAGAAGCGCCTTCTGGAAGTGGAAGCGCAGTTCGACGACCTGGACCGTGCCCGCGCCTCGCTCGACCGCACCATCACCAAGCTCGACGACATCGCCCGCAGCCGCTACCTCGATACGTTTGCGCGTATTCAGAAGAACTTCCAGTTCGTGTTCAGCAAGCTGTTCCTGAACGGCGAAACCAAGATGAGCCTAGTCGAAAAGGTGGACGAAATGGGCAAGCCCATGGATATCCTCGACGCCGACATCGAAATCAACGTGCGCCCCACGGGTAAGAAAATGCGCGGTATCAAGGCGCTTTCCGGCGGTGAACACGCCCTGACCGCAACGGCCTTGCTGTTCGCTATCTACATGGAAAAGCCGTCGCCGTACTGCGTGCTGGACGAAGTCGACGGCCCGCTCGATGACGCTAACGTGGGCCGCTTCATGGCGCTGCTCCGCGAATTCAGCAAGCAGACCTTGTTCATCGTGGTGACGCATAACAAGCGTACCATGGCCGAAGCCGACATGCTCTACGGTGTGACGCAGGAAATCAAGGGTATTTCCCGCATCGCCAGCGTGCAGTTGGCTGATGCAACGAAGTTTGCGATATAAGACCGTTCGGCTCTACATCATTCGCAAGAATGTGATATCGCCTCACTCTCGCAACCGCCCTCGGTTAACACCCGAGGGCTTTGTTGCTCACGAAAGACCGCTCGGCTCGGCTGTTTTTCTCTTAAAAAAACATCCCCGCATTTGCGGGGATGTTTTCATATTCTAGTACAAATTCTATCCGCGGGTCAGGCAGCCTACATTGTTAAGGATCCAGGAACCTTCGCAATAATAATAAACGTCAAATCCAAATACGCAGACCCCTTCATGATTCGGATCAAACGCTTTGCAATATTCTTCTGCAGTTTCTGCTTTCTTATAACCTTGTTCTGTATTTACGTAGTATTCCGTTTGTTCGTAATACTTAACAGTAGACTCGTATATATTACCATCATGATTGACAAATTCACAGGCGGAACCTGTAGAATGTTTATCGCAATATTCTGCCACAGATTGCCACGCGCTATCCAATTTGACGAAAGACTCGGTACCGACATGGCAGATTTTCTTGTCGGTTTCCGTTTGACATTCATGACTTTCGCCACAGTGAGACATACTAGAAGAACTAAGCGGATTATCAAAATACCCACCGTAAGTCAAATTTTTACCATGAGTTTCGCAGTACTCATCAAAAGTAATCCACTGATACATGAATGATTCATCCTTGTACGCACAGACATAGATTACGTTTTCTTTGGTAACAGTTGCATCTTCGTTATCTCTGTTGCAAATCTGGTCGAGAGCAATGTCTGTGGAGGCGTCAACCCACTTACCATAGTCATTTACGACTTCTTTAGCTATAGAGCACTTGAAACTGTGGCTTTCACCATCCTTGAGGGTTTCGCTCTTAATGTCTGCAATGTTTTTAGTATTACCTCTATCGGTATCGCAATAACCAAACTTGGCGTTAAGGTACTCATTTTCTTCAATTTCTAGCCAATCTGTGGAGGAAGAACTTTCGGGGATTCCTTCTACGTTATTATTAGAAAGACATCCATAGTATGCGTCACCGACTATAGCGACATCTTTTTCTTTTGATCGATTTCTCGTGCAAATTCCAAGCGTTGCGTTTTCATCCAAATCGCTTGCTTTAACCCAAGAGTATCCGCTGGAAGAACCTCCAGAAATGTAGTTACACTTGTATTTTTCCCCTCTGTAAACTGCTACTTTGGTTTGATTTTTCATCTTATCTTCATCGCACTTGCCATAGATATCCTCAAAGGTAGGTTCGTGCCATTCATGGATATGGTTACCCCAGTTGTCTAAATCCTCTACTGTTTCACAAACATATTCATAACCGGATTCAGTAACCACTTTTTCACTGACATAGCCATAATGGCAAGCTACACCTAAAACATTGTCACGCACTTCAGCAGCGATCCATTCGTATTTTTCCTGTTTATCAAGGTAATCGCACTTATAATATGCGGAACCATTTTCTTCCTTGACGACTCCCTTTTCCATCACGGTTTTTGTACATATTCCATATTCCTCGTCATAATCATCTTTCTCTCTCCATTTGGAGCCATCGCATACAAAGGTCTTTTTGCTCGTTGTCGTGGCAAGTTCCGCATTCCTGATGTCGAACAGCTTTTCTTTGCCTACGTTTACAGTAGCGCTGCATTCACCGAGGTAAAGCTTGGATTCCGGATTGTTGGCCTGTTCTTCCGGAGTCATGCCGTCCTGTTCAGAATATTCACCGGAAGAACTCGAAGAACTAGGAACACCAGGCACAAGTCCAAGATTATTGCAAGCAGTAGAATCAGGCAGATTACATTCCTCTTTGACACACTCATACTCTTGAATTTCCCCGTCAAAGAACGCCGATCCCTTATCTCCTTTATTACGGCCCAAGCATACATTTTCAGTATCTTGCCAGTAGCATTTTCCATTGTCGCATACACAAACGGCATTTTCATCAAGACCTTCAAAGCTATAGAAGAAGGTCGAATTAACTGCGTCAGCATCGCAAACTTGTTCCACCGTTGCAACACCTACAGCCCAAAGTGTTATAGGATACCAAACTTGTTCGTTTTCGATATATTCAAAGTAACGGAAATATCCCCCTTTGACATCAGACTTATACACCTTGCTGCTATAGCCAGACGGATCATTGAAAACCTTTGCGTCTTCGACTTTAAGCTTATAGGCTTCCACAAATCCATTCTGCAAAATCTTGTAATAGACGGCATCCGTACCACTCCAGACATTCGTTTCAGCAGTAGAGTCGCCATGCTGCATTTGGTTCCACTTGAAGAAGTTCGCGTCAATAAGCAAAGCGAGGTAGTCTACAAAGAACATGCTGTGTTCCTTGCCTGCGTAAGTCGTATTGACGGCGGTGTTAAAGTTGCCGTTTTCGGCAAAGACATTGCGGAAAGCGTTATAGACCGAGTTAAAACCCGGAGTCTTGTCCTTTTGGTCAATGAGGGCCATTACCCACACGATGCTGTTGAAGTTTTCGGCCAGGCCAATCTGATCGGGGGCATAATGTTCGAAAGACGGATATTCTTCGCTATTTTCCAAATAAAGGGCACCGGCAAGTTCCTTGTTCGCCTGCTCGTTTGCAACACCAAAACCGTTACCATCGTCAACCAATTTCTTTACGCGGGCGGCCTTGTAGTCGGTCAAGAAGTCGATGACAACCGTATCGGACGCATCGGACAAGTCTGCATAGGCGTTGTAAATGACATCCGTTGCGTTCGAGCCAAATCCGCCAAAGGCGCCGAAAGCGTTGTTGTTCAAGTTCAGCTTGACGTGGAGCTTCACAACCGGGGTCGTAAGGTTCGTGATGTCGATATCCCCTTCGAGGCGTGCAACCTTGTATTCCACCGTCTTTTCGTTAGTTTCTTCGATTGTCACAAAGGATTTATTGGCAGAGGCGAACAAGTCCTGCATAAACACCTTGCCGCTCGGGGCGAACTTTTCGTCAAGGTCCGTCACGGTAAGTTCTGCATTGTCGCCACCCTTGAGGTTCTTCCAGATTTCCTCGTAGATGTCATCGGTTTTTGTTTCCTTGTTGGCCTGCACCGGGAAACGCACGATAACATGCTTCTTGTACACCTTGGCGAGGTTCTCGTTCACGGGCGTGAACGGGATTTCCATTTGGGTTTCGGCATCGCCGCACTTGATGAACACGGTGATGATTGCCTTTTCGTTGTTACGAACAATTGAATCGATGGCGCAAGACTTGTTTTCAAGTTCTGCATTCCAGCTGCTGTAGGCGTCGTTGAACCTGTTGTCGATATCTTCGCCGAACTTGTCCGTTGCAGAGCTCAAGTTCTTGAGGGCGTCTTCGATGTCCTTCAGACTTTGTGTAGAGGCGCTGCTGATCATGGCGTCAATATCCTTCTGGATCTTGTTCATGTCGGCGTCCTTACCGTCATTGCCGTTCGTACCATTTGTTCCGTTTGTTCCGTTCGTGCCATCCTTGCCATTGGTGCCGTTTTTGCCGTTCTTGCCGTCAACACCGTTTGTTCCATTCTTGCCGTCGGTACCGTCCTTACCATTGACGCCGTCTTTGCCGTTTTTCACGGTGCCAATAGTATCGCCGTCGCAAATAATGGCAAATCCGGAATTGTCCTTCAATTCCTTGGATTCGCAACGATACTGGATGGCTTCCTGGTCGCTCATAGCGACCCATTCGCCTTCGGAACAGACATACATCGTGGCTTTGGGCTTCACGAAGTTCATGGTTCCTTCGGTTTTATCGTTACAGTCTTCTGGATCTAGGGAACTGACGATACTGAGATTGTCGTTAGTGATAGTTTCTTCGTTGCTACAAGATGTAACACTGATTGCAAATGCTGCGCACAATGCAGCTGTTGAAAGGCGCTTGATAAACACCGTATTCTCCTTATTTTTTTTGACGCCAATAATAGAAATTTTTGTTTACAATTGTGCTTTTTTGCGTTTTGTATGAAAAAAACAATTTTACCCCTTACAACTGGAGTCGGATTAGTCTAATTTATGCATCGAAAATGATTATTCGGGAATCCATAGGTAAAAAACAGCATGCTCTAGTGAAGTCTGCACTCAAGGGTTTTGTTTTTGCGGCGCTTTCGGCTATCTGCTACGGCACGAATCCGCTGGGTGCGCTCCACTTGTATGCACAGAACTATTCGCCCGAGACGGTGCTTTTTTACCGATTCTTTACGGCGGCATTGTTGCTGATGGTCGTCATGCTATCCAAGGGCTCGCACTTTAAAATTTCGTTTCGCGAGTTCCGTGCGCTAGTCGCGTTCGGCTTCTTGTTTGCCGCAAGTTCGCTCACGTATTACGCCTCGTTCAAGTACATGGATGCGGGGCTAGCCTCTACGCTTCTGTTCCTTTATCCGCTCGAAGTCTCGGTGCTCATGGCGTTTTTCTTCAAGGAAAGAGTCAAAATTTGGACAGTCCTTTCGATTGTGATTTCGATGGCGGGCATTGCGCTTTTGTATCGTGGGGGAGACGGCGCAACGCTCAGTTCGGTGGGTTGCCTGCTCGTGTTCTTGTCGTCCATAAGTTACGCCATTTATATGGTGATGGCGAACCGCATCAACTTGCAGATGGGCTCGGTCAAGATGACTTTTTATGCCATCTGTTTTTGCATGTTCTTCTTGTTGCTTTATTCGGTGACGCTCGGTTCAGGGCTCCCGCCGCTCTTTACGCAGGCGAGTTCCTGGGGCTGGGGCTTTATGCTGGGACTTGTGCCGACGGTACTTTCGCTCATTTTCATGGTGAAGGCGGTACGCATCGTGGGCTCTACACCGACGGCGATTTTGGGCGCTCTGGAGCCAGTGACTGCAGTGACGATAGGCGTGACTGTCTTTGCCGAAACCTTGACGACACGCATCATGGCGGGCATCATCTTGATCCTTTGTTCCACCATTTTGATTGCCGTAAAAAAATAACCCACTGCCAACTATTTACTATAATTACCGATATGCAGTGCACATGTTCTGTTTGCAACAAGGAATTTAACGACAAGGTGGGGATGTCCCCGCTGGAAAGCAATCTTGCCATCCGCGTTCGTAACAAGGTCGGAAATATTTGCCCGGATTGCCGCGCAGAAACATGCAAAACCAAGCGCGGCCGCTGGCGCATGTTCTTTTATGACCTGAAAATAGGGCTACTTTGCTTGTTGCTGCTGTTGCCCGTTTTCTTGCTCTTTGCCGGAATTATTGTTGTGCTTGCGCTTTATGTGCTATAAAGCTTGAATTCGTTTGGCTAGAGCCCGCCAGGCTAGAGTCCGCCGACCGCGACAATGACGCCTGCGAACACTAGACTCACCATCGTCATCAACTTGATCAAGATGTTCAGCGAGGGACCTGCGGTGTCCTTGAACGGGTCGCCTACGGTATCGCCGACAACGCCCGCCTTGTGACAATCGGAACCTTTTCCGCCGAAGTTGCCTTTCTCGATATATTTCTTGGCGTTATCCCAAGCACCGCCAGCGTTGTTGAGCATGCAGGCGAGCGAGAATCCGCAAGCGAGCCCACCGGCAAGCAGGCCGAAGACGCCTGCGATACCCATGAACAAGCCTACGATAACCGGAACGATGACCGCGAGGAGCGACGGCAGAAGCATTTCGCGTTGGGCTCCGTGAGTCGAAATTTCAACACATTTGGCATAGTCCGGCTTGCCTGTTCCTTCCATGATTCCTGGAATTTCCTTGAACTGGCGGCGGACTTCCTTGACCATGGAAGAGGCTGCGCGGCCGACCGCCTTGATGGTCATGGCGCAGAAGACAAAGGCCATCATGCAACCGATAAAGAGGCCGCCAAGAAGCATGGGGTTCATCAAGTTCAGGTTGAATGCGTTCATGAAATCGCCGAACGAAGCGTCTGCGATAGAAAGCGCTGCGAGCGAACCGTCGTTTGCGATGGCCTTGATGCCGCCTTCTAGAATTTGCCAATGCGAATTGTTTGTGGCTGCGCCAGAGGCGAGTGCTGTAGAACTGCTGAAGAAGGTGACGCCACCGAATTCGAATGCGCCGTCGTGGGCGAATTTGCTGAGCCAGAGCTTGATTTCTTCGACATAGGAGGCGAGGAGTGCCATGGCGGTAAGGGCTGCAGACCCGATGGCGAAACCCTTGCCTGTCGCGGCGGTCGTGTTGCCGAGCATGTCGAGTTCGTCGGTGCGTTCGCGGACTTTCTTGGGGAGTTCTGCCATTTCGGCGTTACCGCCCGCATTGTCGGCAATGGGCCCGAAGGCGTCTGTCGAAAGCGTGATGCCGAGGGTCGAAAGCATACCGACGGCCGCGAAACCGACTCCGTAAAGCCCTTGCGAAATGTTACTGAAACCGCCCGCAAAACCGAAGGAGGCGAGAATGCCGAGAACAATCGTGATTACCGGGAGGGCGGTGGAGTACATGCCGACCGAAATGCCTTCGATGATGGTCGTGGCGGGGCCCATCTGCGAGCGCGAAGCGATAGCGCGGGTGGGCTTGTAGGCGTCGGAGGTGTAGAATTCGGTAAACTGTCCTATGATGACGCCAGCGGCAAGGCCTGCGACGACAGATCCGAAAATGCCCCACGAAATGAGTCCCAACTTGACAAAGACAAGGAGCGCCAAAAGAATAAGGATCGAAGATCCGAGCGTTCCGACGAGAAGGGAATGCAAAAGCGACTTGGTGTTGGCGTCATCTTTGGTGCGCACCATGAAAATGCCGACAATCGAAAGAACGATGCCTATTGCCGCGACAAGCATCGGGGCGATGACATGGTGCATGCTCATGCCGGGAAGGGCCGCGCCGAGCGCCGCTGTCGCCAAGATGGATCCGCAGTAGGATTCGTAGAGGTCTGCGCCCATGCCCGCAACGTCTCCGACGTTATCGCCGACGTTGTCGGCGATGGTGGCGGGGTTACGCGGATCGTCTTCGGGAATTCCCGCTTCGACTTTACCCACCAAGTCTGCACCGACATCGGCCGCCTTCGTGTAGATACCCCCGCCAACGCGGGCAAAGAGCGCCTGCAGCGAGGCGCCCATGCCAAAGGTCAGCATGGTGGTTGTCACTTCGGCCATCTTGGCGTGTCCGAAAGCCGGATTCGTAATCAAACCGTCCGAAAAATCCATCGAAATTTTGCTTGCCAGGGTGGCTCCCATGCCGAAAATATTATGGTCGTAAATGAAGTTCAGAAGGTAGAACCAGATGGAAATATCGAGCAGGCCAAAGCCGACGACAATGAGTCCCATGACCGCGCCAGAACGGAATGCCGTGACAAGCCCTTGGTTCAGGCTCTTGCTTGCGCCGGCGGCCGTTCTGGAACTTGCCTGCGTTGCCGTTTTCATGCCTAAAAATCCGCAGAGTCCGCTAAAGAAACCGCCGGTGAGGAATGCGACCGGAACGAATGGGTTCTGGATTCCGAGGAATGCAAGAATCACGAAAATGAGGAACAGAATGGCGAATACGACCGAGACGGTTCTGTATTGGCGCTTGAGGTAGGCGAGTGCCCCTTCGCGGACATAACCCGCAATCTCTATCATGCGCGGCGTTCCTTCGTCCATTTTCATCATGGATTTGAAGAACAGCAGTGCCGCTACAAGGGCAAGGATTGACGCTGCCGGAACAGTGTACCAAAAACCAGGAATGCTGAATGTTTCCATAAAAGACTCCTTTGATACCGTTTTTGGGGCGGATTTCTATATAAATCTATACTGAAATTGGCAGAAAAGGGCGAAATAAAATGCTAAAATTATGATATGAAATTCGAAGAACTCGTCAAAAACCGTTACAGCTGCCGCAAATTCAGCGATAAGGCTGTGGAAACCGAAAAACTCTCCCTCGTGCTCGAAGCCGGACGCCTTTCTCCGACGGCCGTGAATGGCCAGCCGGTGACGGTGAAAGTGCTCAAGTCGGAGGCTGCGCTTGCCAAGCTCCGCAGCATTACCCGCATGGCCTACAACGCCCCCGTGGTGCTCATGGTCTGCTACGACAAGGACAAGTGCTATTCTCCCGTGACTTACCACGACGATTTTGTGAGTGGCGACATGGATTCGAGCATTGTGACGACTTCGATGATGATGCAGGCAACCGATCTTGGCCTTGCTACCCTGTGGGCTCGCGGCTTCAACGCCTCTGAAATCGAAAAGGCTTTTGACTTCCCGGCAAACCTCAAGCTGGCTTGTTTCTTGGATGTTGGCTACGCTGATCCTGCCGAAGGCGGCCCCTCGCCGCGCCACCCCGTGCGCAAGCCCATGAGCGAATTCGCTACGGAATTGTAAAAAGCAAAGGCGACCAAAAGGTCGCCTTATTTTATTTCCAATGCATAGTCAGTTTACGTTTGCATTTGGCGCAATCCATAGGCTTGACAGAGCCTGCAAACTACCGCAGTCTTACCATCTTGGCGCTTTCGACGGTTTTTCCGCGTTTGAGGCTCACGATATAGCGGTTGCTTTTGAGTTTCGTGAAATCATGGCTGACGGAATTGTAGCCGGCGTTTGCGTTTACGCAGAACGATGCGACGGTTTGTCCGAGAACGTCCATGACATCAATCTCGTACAGTCCTGCCTTTGATGCTTCGAACGAGATTGTGTTGTGGTTGAACGCGACAACCTTTGTTGCATGTGCTACAGTTGTTATTGGGCTTGCAAACGTCGTGTGTTCGGGCGAAGATAGCGGAGCGAACGGTATGTAATAGACGACGGCGTTTTCGTGAACGGCCAAGCCGTATCCGGTGAACGATCCGTATGCCTTGCCATAGACGTTTAGCATGGTTTTGGGCGCATTGACAGATCCGTAGAACAGACTGTCGATATCGACGGGGTTTGCGTTGTCATAGACTGTCAACTTGAATCCGCTTGCCGCTTTTTCGTAGTCGATGGAGTCTTTAACCGGGGAGGCTTTCCAGGCGAAACCTTTTCTTACGTGCAGCAGGGATGTGTATCCCGGTTTTTCGAATTTGTACTTGGAACCCGGTTCCATGGTTACGGAGTATGCGTAGAAATCACCTTCTGGAATGACGAGCGTTCCGGTGGAGCGAACGGTGAGCTTGTTGATGCATTTCCCGTCGACGAGAGTGAATTCCTTATCGACGGTCACGTTCTCGATGCATTTGTTTTCCGGGAATGTCTGCAGGGTGTCGAATGCGTCGAATGTTTTGTTCCAGCGCTTGGGATTGACGTAGGCGACGTAATTGTAATCCGCTTCTGCACTGATGAAAAGTTCTGCATCTTCGTAATCGCGGTAGATGAGTGCTTTTTGGGCTTTAATTTCGGCATTCAGGACAAGGCCGCCTTTGGCATAGACGGTGCCGATTCGGGCGGAGCCATGGATACCTGCGCAATAGTTCGCTTCTGTGGAACCGCAGATGGCGTTGCAGAATCCATTGGCGCCCTGCGCTTCGTCGATGCATATGCCGCTGATGTTGAAATCGTGCAATGCGTGCAGCGCGATGTTGTTGGGCATGCTGTCTTGTTTTACGTTGTCTCTATTGGTTTTAATTGTTGCAAACGGGTCGCCGAAAAGCGTGGTCCCGTAGTACCAGGTGTAAATGTCCTTTGCATTCTTGTAACTTTCGAATACCAAAGATCTGTAGTTGGCCCACTTGACGTATGCATCGCCAAGGAAATTTGTTCTCATATGCTTGTCGAGTGTATCGACCGCTTGGTATCCGCCACCCATTTTTGTCTCTGCAATCAGCGAGACTCCGCCTTTCAGGGACCTAAACAAGAATGCCATGCCTACCGTGCGGTCGTAGGAGAGGCCTTCGGGTGTGGAGTAGCGACCGATGTTGCAAGAGAACAAGTCAAGCAGGTAGGGGACACTTTCGATGGTGGGCTCAAAGTCGTTTACCGAAACGCCATCGGCAAAGGACTTTTCGTTGCCATGGCCCAGATGGGTCAGCCAATCGTAATCCTTTACCATATACAGGAGCGATTTTTCTCTGTCCATCGCATGGACGACATCGACTTCGTTATACATTTTCGAGAGATCGTTGATATGGCTTACGACGGCATAGTCCGCCCTGTAAATAGGGGATGGGTCGGAATAGGTAAACAGAGCTTTGTCCGAACGTGGGGCTGAGCTTACGTGCATGTCGTAGGCCTTGTTGAGCCAGCGTACGGTGAGTTCCTTGACCGTGGTGAGGTATTCGTTGTAATTGCGGAGTTGTTCAATCCATTTGTTATTGTACAAGTCGCGGGCTTCGCCGTAAGCGTTTACGCGAGATACCCAGATTTCGAAATCTTCGCCGGCAAGTTCCCCGTTAAAATGGTTGTAGTGTGAATCGATGATTCCGTTTTGTCCGTAATCCACTTCGCCGCTGCATGCTCCGTCGGATACGCAGCCGGTTCCGACGAGTTCGTCTGTCCACTTGCCGTCCATGTCCATATAGTAGAAGTCAACCGCCCAGACCTGGTAGCCGGTGATTTTTCCATCGCCGGGGAATGCCGCCCTGCCGTCGGATTCTCTGGCAAAGTATTCCATTCGTGCAAAAGGCAGATTGCCTATAAGGATGACTCCCGCTAATGGAGCTTTGGATTTGTCTTCCCAGGATTCCTTGATGGCGGCCTTCAGTTCGGCAGCGGTGCTTTTCTGTTTAAATTTGGGGCTTGTACTGAGAGTTGTAGAGTCAAGGACTAATGCGGCCGGGAACGACTTGATATCTATCTTGAAGTTGAATTCCTTTTCGACGGCGCCGGCGTATTTCTGCGCTGCTGCAAGTACGTCTGCATCTTTGTAAAGATCTTCGTCAATGTAAATTTCGGCGCGTCTCTGTTCTGCTGCTGTACAAAAAACACAAAGTGCGCACAAAATAGTGCTGATTCTAGAAAATAAATTCATGGCTCCTCCTTATTTACAGCAATAAGTTTTTTGAAAAATAGAATTTATGAAGAACAAAAAGAAACGCGCTCCTTTTTAGAGAGCGCCTTTTAAATATTTGGGCTTGAAAGTGACAATTTTGCTATATGGCGCTCCTTCGGAGCGCATCTAGTACGGCTCGGCCATGCCAAAAAACATACATGTTTTATGTTGCGGCACTCGCCTTTTGCTATATTTAAGCCGGAATTTTTAAAAAGGATAAAAAATGCGTTCTTTTAAATTTGTTTCTCGTGGCCTCGCTGCCGTTTTGCTGACAGCTGGTCTCGCTTCTGCTCAGTTGTTGAATTCTAAGAGCCTGGACGTGATTCGCGTCGAAAAGGTCGGTATTTCTGCCGGTAAGATTGATAGCCTTGCCAAGATGCTCGGTGAACAGCAGCTCCGCGGCAAGAAAATCGACGACAAGACCATGACCCAGCTCCGCTACGCCGTGATTGACAACCTGGTCGGTCAGGAACTCATCAAGCTCGAAGCCAAGAAGATGGGTATCAAGGTTTCTCAGGGCAAGGTCGACAGCTTGACCAAGCTCTTCAAGTCCCAGTTCCCGAGCGAAGACGCCTTCCAGAAGGAACTCAAGAAGTCTAACACCACCATGGCCCAGTTCAAGGAAAAGATCGAAGACCAGCTGAAGAGCGAAGCGATTCTCGAAAAGAAGGTGCCGTACCCGAAGGATCCGACCGAAAAGCAGAAGGAAGCTTTCTGGGAACTCAACAAGACGAAGGTGGCCATTAACGATTCCATTAGCGGTGCCCGTATCGTGATTTACACCAAGGGCAAGTCCAAGCAGGAAATCGAAGACGCCAAGGTGATGTTGCAGGGCCTTGCCGCCCAGGTGCGCAGCAAGAAGGCTACGTTTGCTCAGCTCGCTGCCATGTACAGCGACGACCAGACCGCCAAGAAGACTGGCGGCGTGATGGCTAAGTTTGTTGCCAAGTCCAAGGGCGATGCTTTTGTGAAGGCCGTGAACAAGGTCAAGGTCGGTGAAATCACCGAACCGTATACCGACAAGGACGGTATCGCCATCTTTATGCTGACGGAAAAGAACGACGGCAAGTACGAAAGCTACAAGCACCAGATCGACTACATCCTGCGTGTGCAGGCCGAACAGGACCGTCAGGCTCAGCTCAAGGCTTACCTCGATGGCCTCGGAAAGGTCTACAAGGTGCAGTACCTCGACGCGAAGTACACTCCTCCTCAGGCAATCGGCGGCAAGTAATGGCTTTTCAGACGACTCACACCGGGCTGATCGACTTGCGCACGCGCATCGATAAGCTCTGGGGGTATCTTTGACTTAGAAGCCAAGACCGAAGAACTCTACGTTTTGGAAAAGGACTCCGCTGACCCGAACCTGTGGAATGACCAGGAAAAGGCGCAGTCCATGATGAAAAAAATCGGCAATCTGCGAGCCCTGCTGGACTCGTGGAAAGAAGTCTCGCAGACATGCGACGACCTCGCCGAACTTTACGAAATGAGCAAGGCGGAAGAATCCGCCGACCTGACGGCATCTATCGATTCTGATATCGCTGAACTCAAGTCTAAGATAGAGGCGATGGAATTCAAGAAAATGCTGAACGGCCCCGATGACGCTTGCAGTTGCTTGCTGTCGATTCATCCGGGCGCAGGTGGCACCGAGTCGCAGGACTGGGCGCTCATGCTCTTCCGCATGTACACGCATTTCTTTGAACGCGAAAACATGGACTTCAAGGTGGTCGACTTCCAGGAAGCGGAAGACGCTGGCCTTAAGAGTGCGACCATCGAAGTCACTTGTGAAAACGCTTACGGATTGCTCCGTTCGGAAATCGGCGTGCACCGTCTGGTGCGCATTAGCCCCTTCGATGCCAACGCCCGCCGCCACACGAGCTTTACCGCCGTGTATCTGTACCCCGAACACGAAGACATTGAATTCGATTTGGATATGGCAGACGTGCGCGTGGATACCTACCGCAGTAGCGGTGCCGGTGGTCAGTACATCAACAAGACGGACTCCGCCGTGCGTATGACGCACTTGCCGACAGGTATTATGGCGAGCTGCCAGACCGAACGTAGCCAGATTCAGAACCGCGAAACCTGCTACAAGATGCTCAAGACCATGGTCGCCGAACATTATCGCTTGGAAGAAGAGGCCAAGCGTGATGCCCGTATGGCCGAAAAGAAAAAGGTCGAATGGGGTAGCCAGATTCGTAGCTACGTGCTGCAGCCTTACCAGTTGGTCAAGGACTTGCGCACTGGCGTCGAAACCTCGGATACCGCAGGCGTTCTCGACGGCAAAATCAAGCCGTTCATCAACGCGTACTTGCTCAGCACCAGCGAAGGTGCGAAGCAGTAGACAGATTGCAGTTGGCAGTTAGCAGTGGGATGTTGAAAGTGGCGGGCTATTGCCCGCCATTTTTCTTTTACTTCAAGTTGTACTTCTCTTTGATTGCGATGCGCTCTTCGTCGGAAAGGCTCTTCAAGTAAGAGCGCCAACCGGGGCAGAAGTTGATGTGGAACCGCCAGAAGCGCCCGATAAGCGATTTGGGATTCTTGTCATACTGGGCGCGGAATTTGCAATTTGCACAGGCCATAGTGTAGCTCCTTTTCAGTAAACATAAAAAATCCCTGCAGTTTTCTGCAGAGATTTTTCTCAAATGGGAGATCCCGGCTCAAGGCCGGGATGACATTGGGCGAATTGACGCCTTCGGCGTCCGCCCTACGGCTCAAAAATAAAAGAGAAGTCCTTTGGACTTCTCTTTTGCTTTATTCGCCTTGTAGGCTATTACTTAACCTTCAATGCGCCGCGTTCCAACTTAATCGTGAAGTTCGTGACATCACAGACTTCAGACGGACCCCAGTACTGGATCGGACCCGGGTAGGTGTAGGATTCAGTCTTGGCCCAGACTTCGCGGTTCTTGGCGAAGAACTTGAACGGAGCACCGTCGAGTTCAACGAGAGCCTTCTGGATCACCGGCTTGTCGGCACCGTGACGACGTTCGATGTTCATCATCATGGTGATAGGAATGCCACCGGCAGTCCACTTTTCGATACCCTTGGTCAGGTCACGCACAGAGCTCATGTAGCCGTTCATCTTGTTGAAGGCGAGCACGGAAGCGGTGTAACCGAGGCTGTAGCAGTAGTCGGCGTCGAAGTTGGACGGAGCGGCGCAACGGCCTTCGTAACCGAAGAAGTGGTTGAGAGCGGAGAACTTGCCCTTGAAGTTCTTGCGGCTCTTGAGTTCCTTCTTCACCATTTCGATGACGAGCTTTTCGGTTTCGATGAGGGAAACCTGCACGTTGCCGTGGCTGTCGCGGTCGAGCATCAGCTGGCCCTGAGTGGTGGAGGGGAGGCTCTTGAGGACTTCGGCAGAAGCCTTGGAGATCCAGTTGCAGAGCTTTTCAACCTTAGCGGCGGTGTCGAGGCCTTCGACTTCCTTTTCGTGGTGAGCGAGGGCTTCAGAGAGTTCGGAAATGAGCACGCCGACATCCGGGATGAATTCGAGGAGGCCTTCCGGGATCAGGCAGACGCCGAAGTTCTTGCCGTCAGCAGCACGGGCAGCGACGATGTCTGCAACGTACTTGATGACCTGTTTGAGCTTCATCTTCTTGGCCTTGACTTCTTCAGAGATCAAGCAGATGTTCGGGTGGGTCTGGAGAGCGGCTTCGAGAGCAATGTGAGAAGCGCTACGGCCCATGAGCTTGATGAAGTGCCAGTACTTCTGAGCGGAGTTGGCATCGCGCATGATGTTGCCGATGAGTTCGGAATAGGTCTTGACGGCGGTGTCGAAACCGAAGGAGGTTTCGATGTATTCGTTCTTGAGGTCGCCGTCGATGGTCTTCGGGCAGCCGCAAACCACGCAGCTTGCGCCGTTGGCCTGGAAGTATTCACCGAGAACAGCAGCGTTGGTGTTGGAGTCGTCACCACCGATGATCACGATAGCGTCGAGCTTCTGAGCCTTGGCAACAGCCATGCACTTCTTGAACTGTTCTTCAGTTTCGAGCTTGGTACGGCCGGACTGGATGATGTCGAATCCACCAGTGTTGCGGTAGGAGTCCATGATCTTTTCGTTGATCACGATGAACTTGCCGTTTTCGAGGCCAGACGGACCGCCGAGGAAGCCGAGGAGCTTGGAATTCTTGCTGATGCTCTTGATACCGTCGAAGATACCCGCAATCACGTTGTGTCCACCAGGAGCCTGGCCACCGGACAGAACGACGCCCACGTTGAGGGCCTTGCCGGCCTGAGCCTTGGCAGCCTTCTTCATGGAAATGTAGGGAGCACCGTAGGTGTTCGGGAACAGAGCCTTGATCTTGGCCTGGTCGCGGACGGATTCGGTAGCCTTACCCTTGTTGAGAGAGACCTTGAGAGCGCCGTCGCGGAGAGCGGCGGGGAGTTTCGGCTGGTAGGCCTTGCGAGCCTTGCCGAGGACGGACAGATTGTCAGCCATTGTATCTTCCTTTTGATTTGCCCTGTTATCGGGCCGGGTTAAAAAATTACATGCTCAAATATAGTAAAAGGCGAGTGGAGCGCCAATACTGAAATTGAAAATCTATATTTGTTGCGTTCAAAAGAAATGAGGTTAGGACTATGAGAAAAAGCATTCTTGCTTTGACGATTTCGTCGCTATTTTCAATTGCACTTGTGGCTTGTGGCGACAGCGGTGCCGATGCCGGCGATTCCAACAACAACTGGAAAAAGGATAGTTCTTCGGATCCGTCTGTGTTGATCGATGTCCGCGATGGCGAACAGTATCGCACGGTGCGAATCGGTAACCAGCTTTGGATGGCCGAGAACCTGCGTTTTTACGATACTCTTTGGAGTCCTACGCTTCCAGATTATTCTGAAGCCGATGAATTTGGTCGCCTTTATACTTATGGCGCGGCGATGGCCGGACATGATTACATCGATTCCGGCTACAACGAAGGCATTTGCCCCGTTGGCTGGCATTTACCCTCTATGGCTGAATTTGATGTTTTGAAAAACTTCGTCTCTGAGTTTTGCCCGTCCGTCGATAGTTGCTTAAGATCTACGGAGGGTTGGGATTTTGCGGGTAATGACAGGTTCGGTTTTAATGCAAAACATCCTTCTGAAACGAACATAGTCCGTTATTGGACAAGTAACTCGGCAGACGACGGCATGCGTATCAATACGGACCACGGGTATACTTATAGATCCAACAGCAGCGATGCCGTGATGTATGTCTTGCGGGATTCGTATGGTTATAATACCTTTAGCGCTGATTTTGCGGCCAAGGTGAATCTGTTTTACGTGCGTTGTGTCAAGGGCAGCGATGTGGACTCTGCGGCCTACATGGATAACTATCTAAAGGGCCGCGAGAATATGATTGAGTACTTGAGCAGTTCTGCAGCTTACCAAGCATACCTTAGTAGTAGTTCTGCTGCCGAATGGGCGAGAGTGCAGCAAGGTGCAAAGAAATACTTTAATCCTGACTTGAACTATGGGGAATTTGTGGACGCCCGCGATGGTCAGACTTATGGTTTCCTGCAAATCGGTAACTATACCTGGATGGCCGAAAATATGAGGTATTTCTTTAAGGGACTGTATAACAGTTATTGTGAAGAGTACTTGGGTTGCGTAACGCGTTTCTATGCAGATACTGTCAAATATTTCCTGACAGGATTCCGTTACCCCGATACATTGTTGAGTCAAGTTTGCCCTGCGGGCTGGCATGTGCCTTCAAGTGCGGAATGGAACGACTTGAGCGAAACGGCTGTTAGCTCTGGCAACTTGCTTGCAAACGATAAGAATTGGGATTCTCGAGCCCAGGCGACCAATTCCACGGGCTTTACCGTTATTACGACTACTTCGGACTATGATGACGTTCCGGAATCAAGCCCGTTTAACGAAGCGGATTTTTGGGTCCTCAGTGATTCGGTGTCCGTGACTTACAGGTTGGACACGATTTATGTCGCTGCGGACACGTTGAAACCTTTTGTGCCTTCGGATGGTGATTCGATTGTACTCGTTGATTCTACTGGTACAGATTCAAGTGGTGCAGATGTTGAAATTGACCCGACTCCTGCCATACTCTCTGTGGACTCTGTTCGTGTAGAAACCAAGTATTATGTGTACTATGAATATGAATGGGTGTTCAATAGATTTGAATACGATGTGACATCGAGAAGCTACAATTCTTACGTACGCTGCGTCAAGGATTATTGATTATATAACTTGATTGATAGACTGGGATTACGAAAAAGGTGGAAACATAACGTTTCCACCTTTTTCGGTTCTTATGGAAAGAGAAATGCTTACTTGAACTGGGCGGTAATGCTCATGTTGCCGTTGATGTCAATCAGGCGCGGGTTAGCGGTGTTGCCGTCAGACCAGCCGTTAAATACGCTTCCGGCCGTAGGAATAGCTTGCAACTGCATCTGCATTCCGGTGAAGAACTTGCCTTGGTAATTGCTGCTCGGCAGCTTCATGCCTTCGACAAGAACCGTGCCGTTTCCGCTAGAAGAAATGCTGACGGTTGCTTCGCCCTGCAGGCCAAAGTAGGTTGCCATTTCCTGTCTGAATGTCTGAGTGCGGTTCTGGGCGAATCTCAGAATGTCAGCGCCAGAAGGAGACCAGTTGTACTTAGCCTGGTTGCGGGGCCAGCGCTGTTCGTCGCGGGATTGTTCGGTGCTCGGAATCATGGCTGCCATCGTCTGCACGGCCTTCTGAACCTTTTCGTAAGTCAGGTAGTCGTTCAAGAGAATGCAACCCTGGTTGATGAACAAACGCTTGAAATCGGGGTTGGCCAAGAGCTTTTTCAGCATGTTGCCAATCGTGGTGTTGGCGCCCGAGCTCCAGCCGCCCATGCCGCCGATATTCCAGTTTCCGCCCATGCCGCCCGGACCACCAGGCTGCTGCGTTGCGCCGCCCTGATTGCCCTGGTTGTTATCCATGGTAGCGCTACCCAAAACCCACTGGAACATGTTCTGGCTTTCGGTATCGAAACCCATGATGCCCGGGGTAAAGCCGTAACCGTGGTCGACGTCAAAGATCATGAACTTGAACGGATGACCGTTATTGGGGCTGCCCCAAGCGCGGATGTTGTTGTTCGGCCAGTCACCGTTATGAATGTACATTTCGGCAATCATGTACTGGGCGAAACTGCTCACGTTCAATTTTTGCTTGATTTCTTCGTAAGACGGGTTGTTTTCGCCTGCGAAGTTTCCACTGGTAATCGTGTTCGTCAGCTGGCCGAATTCGGTGCTAGAGGCGCCGTTGGTGCCGCTGGGGGCCCATCCGTTGACGCAGCCCTGATCGCCATTGGCGCAGTTCTTGACAACGTTGATGCTCTTGGAATCAATGCCGTAGTTGGTTTCGACAAAGCTTCTGTTCAAGCGTTCGCGCAAGTCGTGAATGCCGAAGTATTCGCCGTTGTAGAACACCACCACCTGCAAACTACGCTGGTAGTCCACTTCGGTGCCTTCCATAAGGCTCACCAGCATCGGGTCGCCAAAGTAGTCGGTCCAGAAACGGTTGCCGTTGTTGCGCAGGTTGAAGCTCTTCATCTTCTTTGCTTCGGGGCGAGTCTTGAAGAACGAATACTTGAGAACCTTGTCGCCGTAGTCGTCGTTGTCCATCTTGATGGCAACGCTCTTCTTGGGTTTGTAACGGCTGTAGTTACCGATAATCGAAATGCCTGCGTCGATTTCCCAGGTCTTTTCAGTGGTAGAGCTTCCGTTTTCGAAGTATTCCACGTGAACGGGGAGCTCGTCGTCTTTCCAGAAGTTAGCCTGTTTGCAGGGTTCTGTGCACTTGGGGTTATTGGTGTCATCGCCACCAGCACCGGCCCACATACCCATGCCGCCGGGGTTATTGGTCAAATCTCCAGTTGCGTAAAGGCCCTTGGAGGAGTCGAACATGTCGGTGTGATTCACGGTCAGTGCCACCACAGGCATCGAAACTTTTTCGTTGATAAAGTAAGTCTGCGTGGTGGTATCGGCCGGCTGGCCGTTCACGAATTCAGAGCAGCGGATAACGGTGTTTTCTGTAATCTGCTTTGCCTGAGTGAGCGATTCGGAATTCTGGGTGGGGAAGGAACCGTCAAAGGTACACTTAATCTGGCCGCCCTTTTGCGGGGTCGGCGGTTCAATCGTCAAGTTGGAATAGAAACCTGCCTTCGGGAGGAAGGTTGCTTTGGCCTTGTGGTTGTCTTCGTAATCCTTGAGTCCGCTTGAAGAGGACTGCGGCTGCGATGCGGAAGAAACTTGAATATTCTGGTTCGGGTCGTTCGGATCCGGATTCGGCGTGCCGTTCGGGTCTAGCGAGGCGCTGGAATTTGCGGGCTGCGAATTGCTCGACGGATTGTCTTGATTCGGAACAGGGTCCGGAATAACGACGGGAACTTGAACCGTGTCGCCCGTATTGGGGTCAACTACCTGGAAAGCGGGAACCGTGTCGCCGGTTTCGGGGTTGACATAAGGAACGGTCGGAATGGTATCGCCTGTGGAAGGGTCGATATAATCGCCTGTATTGGGGTCGATATAAGGCGTGGTGTAGGGATCTTCTCCAATCGACGGAGTCGGATCGGTAAGTGCGTTGATGTCTTTGGCGTCGTCAGAGCAACCGATTAGCATTGCGCTGGCGATAACTGGTAGAAGAATGATTTTTTTCTGCATAGCAGGCCCCTAGCAATAAAGCTTTTTCTCTCAACACCGTAGGTTAAAGTAACAAGTTTTATTTCAAAAAGGCCTTTGTTAATGCATTCTTTACAGTTTTTTGTTGTTGTTTGATGTAAATCACGGACGTTTAAAAATTTCGTGGGGTGAAATGTTCCGAAAATTGGAAATTTGTAAAAATTTCGCAGTTTTTTGTGTAAAAATAAATGCCCGGACGGGGGTCCGGGCATTCAAAATGAGTATGAAAATTGAGCTAGAAAATTACTTCTTGCTGCACTTGCATTCGGCGATGCACTTGTAAGCGATACCGCCGATTACGCCACCGAGAATCGGGGCCACCCAGAAGAGCCAGAGCTGCTTGATAGCGGCGCCGCCAACGAACACAGCCATAGCGGTAGAGCGGGCCGGGTTCACGGAGGTGTTGGTCACCGGGATAGAGATGAGGTGGATGAGCGTGAGGCAGAGGCCGATAGCGATCGGGGCGAAGCCTGCCGGAGCACGGCCATCGGTAGCACCCATGATCACGAACAGGAAGATGGCCGTGAGCACGGTTTCGATGAGGAATGCGGAGAGCATGCCGGAGGTCTTGCCGCCAAAGGCGTTCAGGCCGTCCTTGAGGGAATCGGACCAGCCGTTGGTAGCGAAGGCGCCGATGCCTGCGTTGGTGAGGTCGGGGCATGCAATCACGTAGAGGAGCGCTGCTGCGATAATACCACCGATAACCTGGGCGGCGATGTATGCCGGGGCTTCCTTAGCGGGGAAGCGGCCGCCGGCAACCTGACCGAGCGTGACAGCCGGGTTCAAGTGGCAGCCCGAAATGTGACCGATGGCGTATGCCATGGTGAGCACCGTAAGGCCGAAGGCGAGCGATACGCCCACGTAACCGATACCGGTGGTGGGAACGCCGCAAGCGAGCACGGCTGCACCGCAGCCGCCAAACACAAGCCAGAAGGTGCCGATAGCTTCGGCAATAGCACGAGTAGTAAGTTTCATTTGATTTTTCTCCATATTGGGGTTAAGAGTCTTTGCTCAATTTAGCAAAGACTGATTCCCAAATGCCGAAAATGAATGTGAAAAAATGTTTTCGTGCGGAAACGCACACAGACCGCTCGCCTCTATTGTATTAACAAGAATGTGATATCGTCTCGCTCTCGCAACCACGCCTCGTTAATACGAGGCGTTTGTTGCTCACACAGACCGCTCCTACAAAAGACCGTAAAAAAATAGTCCGGTTTGAACCGGACTATTTTGAAAGGGACGTAACCTTACGATTATTTCTTTTCCGCCGTCTTGGGCATCTGCACGGAGATGTGGATGTCCTGCAACTGCTGGAGGTCCACTTCGCTCGGGCACTGGTCCATTGGGCTAGAAGCGCTCGTGTTCTTCGGGAACGCGATGTAGTCACGGATAGATTCTTCACCTTCCATGGTAGCGACAACGCGGTCGAGACCGAAGGCGAGACCGCCGTGCGGAGGAGCGCCGTACTTGAAGGCGTCAACGAAGAAGCCGAACTTGGTGCGAACCTGTTCTTCGGAGAGACCGAGCAGGCGGAACACCTTTTCCTGAACTTCAGGGTTGTGAATACGGATAGAACCACCGCCGATTTCAACACCATTAAGAACGAGGTCATAAGCTTCGGCATTGCAATCCTTGAGGTTGCCACCGAGCATCATGTCCAGGTGTTCCGGAAGCGGGTTGGTGAACGGGTGGTGCATAGCCATGTAGCGGCCTTCGGTGTCGCTGTATTCGAACATCGGGAATTCGGTAATCCACACAAATTCACGCTTCTTCGGATCGCGGAGACCCTTGATACGGGCGACTTCCAAGCGGAGCTGACCCATAGCGGTTGCAGCAACTTTTTCGGGGCCTGCGATGAAGAACATCATGTCGCCGCACTTAGCGCCAACGGCGTCGCGGAGTTCGTTGAGCTGTTCGGTAGTAAAGAACTTGCCGACCTGAGTTTCCACTTCGTCATTTTCCTTGACGCGCATCCACACGAGGCCCTTGGAACCGTACTTGGCAACGTAAGCGGTGAGTTCGTCGATCTGCTTACGAGTAAAGTCAACGCAACCCTTGGCAGCGATACCGCGGATCTTGCCACCGGCGGCAACGCAGTTCTTGAACACGCCGAAGTTGGATTTTGCACCGATTTCGGACACATCGTGGATTTCGAGGTCGAAGCGGAGGTCCGGCTTGTCGGAACCGTACTTGAGCATGGCTTCAGCCCACTTCATACGGCGGATGTGGCGCGGCGGTTCGAAGTTCCAAACCTTGCCCAAAACTTCAGTCACGAACTTGTCGAACATTTCCATGACTTCGTCCTGGTTCACAAAGGACATTTCGACGTCGATCTGCGTGAATTCCGGCTGACGGTCAGCGCGGAGGTCTTCGTCGCGGAAGCACTTGGCAATCTGGAAGTAGCGGTCCATGCCAGCGATCATCAAGAGCTGCTTGTACTGCTGCGGAGACTGCGGGAGGGCGTAGAACTTGCCCGGGTTCACGCGGGACGGCACGAGGTAGTCACGTGCGCCTTCCGGAGTGGACTTGCAAAGGCACGGAGTTTCGATGTTTTCAAAACCGTTAGCGTAGAAGAAATCGTACACGGCCTTGAGGAAGCGGCTCTTGAGGAGGAGCTTCTTCTGGATCCACGGACGGCGGAGGTCCAGGTAGCGGTACTGCAAGCGGAGGTCGTCGTTTTCCTTGCATTCTTCGTTCGGGTCGTTAATGGCGAGCGGAGAAGTGAGAGCGGCGTTCAGGATTTCGAGCTTGTCAGCCTTGACTTCGATTTCACCCGTGGCGAGCTTTTCGTTGGTGTTGCCTTCTTCGCGGGCGTAGACCTTACCAGTCACGTAAATAACGTATTCGTTACGGAGCTGTTCGGCGGTCTTCAACACGTCGGCGTTGTAGTCCGGGTTGAAAACGATCTGGGTCTTGCCATACTTGTCGCGGAGGTCAACGAAAATCACACCACCATGGTCACGGCGGCGATCCACCCAACCGGCGAGTGTTACGGTTTGGCCAACATCTTCCTTGCGAAGCTGGCCGCAGTTATGTGTACGTTTCATGGTTGTATCCTTGAAGATAATTTTTCGGGCGTAAATGTAGAAAAAATCGAACTAGTATGTCATCTCCTAAAATGACTTTTTAGCTTAAATTGACAAAAGCTCGTTTGCGATTTTGTGAATTTCGTCAAGAATTGCTTTTTTACGTTTTTCGGAAGGGTGCTTGGATCCGTTCATGTAGGCTGCCATGAGGGATTGCTGTATGCCAAGTCTGCGGGCAACCTCGGACATGTTGATTGGCTTTAGCTTCGGCGAAAGTTTTAGTGGGAACTGGTCTGGATTGAATATGGATTCAAATGAGATGTCTTCGTCGAGGTCGTCCCAGCGGAGGCCTTCAAAAGAGATTCTGTAATCAAGGCGCTGTTTTGGAGAGGCGCTTTTTAGACGTTCAAAATCTTTATAGTGCAATGTTGCGAGCCTGCCGTCTTTTGCGGTAAGCTTTAACCCGTTGCTTACAGGTTCTATTTTTTCTATTTCATCACGTTGCATTTACAGCTCCATGTTTTTGAAATACCTAACCCATTCTTTTTCAAAGTGTTCCTTGTTTTTAACGTGAACGGAATTTAGGATATAAAATTATATCCGTCAATTATTTTGTTGAGGGTGAATCTATTCTATATACGCCAGAATGCCGAAAAGTGTGAATTTTGAACCCATATGCAATGTTCTTATGTTTTACAGAAAATGTAAAATAAATTTGTTTGGTTTACAGAATTTGTAATATTTCAAAATTTTGTTTTCTGTGAAATTTGGATGAAATTGGCGTTTTTGGTGTGATTTAACAATTTTTGTAAAGTTGGCACATTTTTTGCAAATGGGGGCGTGGAAAATTGTAAAGAGAACTGAATTATGCCAATTAATTTTTCAAAATGGACCGGGTTGGGCAACGATTTCGTGTTGCTGGAACCGGGTGTGACGCTAGATTATAGCGATAATTTCGAACAACGTGTCGTTCAGCTTTGCGACCGCCGTTTCGGTATCGGTGCCGATGGCGTGGTGATTGTAACGCCGATGGATAAGGACGGTTGCCTGGTGCTCGGCGATTCGGGCGTCGGTGCTAGCGTGGGGCCTGCTGCGAAATCCGTGCCGAACGGCGTTGATTTTGAAATGCGCATTTTTAATGCCGATGGTTCCGAAGCGGCCATGTGCGGTAACGCAACGCGCTGCGTGGCCAAGTACATTCGCAGCCGCGGTCTTGCAAAAGACGCCAATACTAAAGTGTTTAATCTGCACACCAAGAGCGGCTTGGTGAAGCCCGCCCTTTTGGATGACGGCCGCGTGTGCGTCGATATGGGCCTCCCGAGAAAATTCTTGGGCTCCATCAAACTCACGGCCGACAGCTTTGATTTTACTGCCGAGACGGTTTCCATGGGAAATCCGCACGCGGTGATTTTCGTGGATGACATCGAAAAGATTCAGCTGGAAAAGTGGGGAAGTATCTTGGAAGTCGACAAGCAGTTCCCCGACCGCTGCAACATTGAATTTGCACAGGTGGTGACGCCCACCCAAATCCGCATGCGGGTTTGGGAACGTGGTTGCGGCGTTACGATGGCTTGTGGTACGGGCAGTTGCGCAACCCTCGTTGCGGCCCAGCGTACTGGCCGCGTGGGCGTCGAAGCCGACGTTGTCCTCGACGGCGGCGTTCTCCACATCAAGCACGAAGAAGGTGGCCCCGTCTTGATGACCGGCCCTGCAGAAGAAGTATTTAGAGGAACGATCGACTAAAGAAGAAATTATGAACGAATCAATTGTAAATGCAAACTACGACTTGCTGCCCGGCAGCTACCTTTTCTCGACTATCGCCCAGAAAATCAAGGAATATCAGGCGAAGAAACCCGATGCTGACATTATCCGTTTGGGCATTGGCGATGTGACCACGCCCTTGATCCCGGAAGTCATCAAGGCCATGCACAAGGCCGTGGATGAAATGGCCGTGAAGGGAACTTTCCGCGGTTACGGCCCCGAACAGGGCTACGATTTCGTGCGCGAAGCAATCGTCCGTGGCGAATACACCGCTCGCGGCATCGAAATGGATCCGGACGATATCTTCGTGAGCGATGGTTCCAAGTGCGATGTGGCAAACACCCAGGAACTTTTTACAGAAAATGTAAAGATTGCGATTCCGGACCCGGTTTACCCGGTCTATTTGGACTCCAACGTGATGGCTGGCCGTGCAGGCGTGTTGCAAAGTGACGGACATTTTTCTAAGGTGACCTACCTTGCTTCGACCGCTGAAAACAACTTCCAGCCGGATTTGCCCAAGGAACCGGTGCAGCTGATTTACCTTTGCAGCCCGAACAACCCGACCGGTACGGTGCTCAGTCGCGAAACTTTGCAGAAGTTCGTCAACTATGCAAACGAAAATGGTGCATTGATCCTGTTCGATGGCGCCTACAACTGCTACATTCAGGATGAATCGCTGCCGCATTCCATCTTCGAAATTCCGGGTGCACGCACTTGCGCCATTGAATTCCGCAGCTTCAGTAAGACCGCCGGCTTTACGGGCGTGCGCTGCGCCTACACGGTGATTCCGCACGAACTTTCGAAACTCCGCTCCATGTGGAATCGTCGCCAGTGCACCAAGTTTAACGGTGTGAGCTACGTGACGCAACGTGCCGCCGAGGCAATTTACAGCCCGATTGGGTGGCAGCAGACCAAGGAAGTCATTGCCGGTTACATGCGCACGGCTGGCGTTATCCGCAAGGAACTGACTGCCGCCGGTTACACGGTGTTCGGTGGCGAACATGCTCCGTACATCTGGTGGAAAATCGCAGACGGCGAAAAATCCTTCGATTTCTTTGACCGACTGCTCTCTACCTGCGAAGTCGTGGGTACCCCGGGTAGCGGCTTTGGCCCTTGCGGCGAAGGATACTTCCGCCTGACCGCCTTCGGTGACTACGAACGTACCTGCGAAGCCCTTAGGAGAATCAGGGAAAAGCTCTAACCTCAAACCTCTTTTACTATCTTATGTCCATGCCCTCTCCAATAGGTTCAGAAATCTCGGTCGTCCAGAAGATCAGTGTTGCGATCATTCACGAACGCAACGTTGAAAAATTGCTCGAGAATGTGCTCGACATTCTGGAATCCGAACTCGGCATGCTTCGCGGAACTTTCGCGTTGCTCTTTGGCGACACGCTTAAGATTGAAGCGTCTCGCGGACTGGATGAATCCGAAAAGCAGCGCGGTTTGTACCGCATGGGCGAAGGCATTACGGGCCACGTTGCTGAACGCGGCGTGAGTCATGTGATTCCTGACCTGCGCAAAGACTCCCGCTTCTTGAACCGTACGGGTAGCCGCCATTA
>NZ_ONDD01000014.1 GCF_900316465.1 uncultured Fibrobacter sp.
CGGTTGCCCGACTTGATTTCAAGCTGGAGCGGGGGCTTGACCAGCATGATTTCTTGATTCAGCCGTTGCTTGAAGCCCTCATAAATTTCGCGCCGGAGCTTGGCGGACTTGAGCATGTTGCAGGCGCTATCGCAGGCAATTCCTGCCAGCACATGAACGCTCCGGCTAGAATCTACCGCCGCAGACAAATCGGCCCACGGGCCATGCCGCGAGCGCTTGACTTTCGGGAGTTTGAAATAGTCCTCAGGGAAGCCCTCCAGGTGCGCAATCAAAGCAGATTCCGCATCATAAATCTGCTGTTGCATTTGCGCTCGCCGCAAGGCCACTCGTCGCAGGCCTCCAGGCGTTTGCAAAAGCGAGGTCAGCAATAGCGTCACCGCCAAAAGGATCCCTAACACAAGCGGCAAAACGGCACCACGCTTACTCATGAGCGCCCACCTTTTTCACGATGCTAGAATCACCGCAGGTCAAAGTAATTTGGTCGCGCCCGATTGCCCGAACCTCAAACGAGCCCAAGGAATCTCCGACCAAAATTTCTTTAGACTCCCCCGCCATCGCAATCACAGCCAGCTCTTCGCCCACGACTCCCTTCAAGAAAATCTCCGGCAAAAGGCACTGGGGTTTCCGCACCTGCGGAACACTAGATTCCGACACATCCATTACCTCGTTCCAATCCGGCGAAACCTCCAGCAACGAAATTTCTGGCATTGACAATTCCGGCGGCATCACATCTTTCAAAATCGAAGGATGAGCCGGATTCCAAATTTTCCCAAGCAATAACGCAAACGCAAGTATCGCTAGCCAAAAAAGCCTGTGACCAAGCAATGCGCTAGCAAATTCTGCGAATTCCTTCGTCTCATTCACTTCGGGCTTTCGCAAGTCACGCCCTCGCCAAAAGGAATCTCGCGAAGCCCGCTTGAATAACGCCTGCGAAAAATCGCCTTGCAGCGGAATTTCTTCAAAATGATTCGCCCGCGAAAACAGCGCATCGCTTTCTAAAAAACGCCGGAACCGCGACAACGCCAAATCCAATTTTGCACGCGGTCCCACATCGTCTTCGGACCAGTGACACAAACGGCCTTCAAAGAATACAAGCACAAAAAGCCGACCTTCTGCGTGAGCATAGCACAAATAATTTCCGGCGTTATCGCTTTCGGGCAACGCGCGAATTATTTGGTCTGCCGCCGCCGAAAGCCAAATCTGTTCAGGCAGGACACGCCGACCGTTTTTTTCAATAGGATTTTCCACCAGCGCCACCAAGAATCTGGAGCGCCGTCCATCAGCAAAATTGAAAGAGACCAAGTGCCAAATCCGGTAAAAGCCACCGCTTTCCTGCAGGCGCATACACGTACGCGGGAACTCTTTTTCAAACAATCGCTCAAGTTCAGCTTGCGCCGGGATTTCATCAAACGTCGTCGTACATTCCCATGTCAAGAACTTTGCCTCTACAGGAACCACACGCGCAAAGCTCCATTTTCTAAACATCGTCGTCATATTCAAAATCATAGTCCCGCCTTTACCACATGTGGTGTAATGAAAATTGCCAGTTCATTTTCTTCTTCCTCTTCGGAGGTGTAGCTGAACAAGCGCCCGATTACAGGGATACTCCCGAGGAATGGCACCGCCGACCGCACCTCGGATTTACTCTTACGAATCAGGCCTCCCAAGCAAAGTGTTTCGCCATCTTTCAGCACCACCATCGTCTTCAAGTTTCGCGTACTGATGTCGCGGGGGCCATCGCCGGAGCTACGCCCCGCCGACTTAATTTCAGGCGAGACGTCCAACGTAATCCGGCCCTCTTGCGTAACCGACGGCGTAAGTTCTAGCGAAATGCCATCGTTAAAGGAGCGGTAGTCTGTTATCGGGTAACCGTCGGCAGACACTTGGCTTACCAAGTAGTAGACGGTGTTTGTCACATTGAGCTCCGCCTTATTGCCGTTGAGCGTGGTCAAGCGCGGGCGCGCGAGCACCTCGGCCTGATTATTTTCTTCGAGCGAGGCTAGCTCCAGTTCAAAGCGGTCGGGCAAGAGCCCGATTTTACCGAAGGCGCCCGCCACCGAAAAGTCCTTGTCCATAAAATCGAAGTAGCCTCGCGCGCCAAGATCGCGTTCCGCGGTCTTACGCGTGGCACCGCTATGCAGCCCGATTTCAAAGCCACGCCCGCGCTTAAATTCTACCACAATGCAAGAGAGTGTCACCTGCAACGCCGGAATATCAATCTGCTTGAGCAAGTCTACCGCCATCTGGATTTCAAAATGCGAACCGCCCAGCAGCAGTGCATTCTGTTCTTTAATCTCGGTCGCTACAAAGTTCGGGCTGGGCGCAAACTTGCCCAAGTATGCAAGCGCCCGCTCGCTATGAACATGCCGCAGCGGGTAAAGTTTGCTCGCCGAAAGCGCCTTGTGCGTACCGCCCTCGCTCACGTACAAGGTCTTGCCCTCAAGCGCAAAACTGTACCGCCGCCCCTTAAACAGCGACTCAATCAAACAATCAAGCGTCACCGCATGCAACTTAAGTCGCATACTTTCGCGGATATCGCCATACAGCGCCAAGTTCAAATCCGCAACCTCGGCAAGTACGTTCAACGCCTGCGCCAAATCACCATCGTTCACCTCGGCGCTGAACAAGTCTCCATCTCTGAAAATCCGGATTTTATCGTTCGCTTCGCTTGCGGCCTTACTCCCGGCGCTTACCCTCAGGCATCCGCCTTCACGCCAAACCCGAAAACCATGTACAGACATGATCGAGCGAAATGCCGCCTCGGCAGGCATGGAGCGAAGCTCGCCCGTAATGCGGCCTTCAAGCCCAGGTACCGCCAAAATATTCAGGCCCGAATTCAAGGCAAACTCGCGCACGAATTCGCCCACCTCTTTATCCTTCACCGACAGCGAGACAAGCGAATCGCGCAGGGTAAATTCATGCTCGCCGCGCTCCCTCGCACGCCGCACATGGAACACGGATTCCCGCTGCACCAATTCAAGCCCGTGGGCCGAACAGAGCGCCGTCAAGGCTTCCAGCACGCCCACGCCATCTAAATGAAACGTCACCTTCAAATCGAGGGCGTCATCCACCAGCACGGGGGTCTTGTACGCAAGCGAAATCAAGCGCACCACCTCGGCAATTGGCGTGTCTACGAAATCCAGCGACACCGGTTTTTCGGCACGCACAGGAGCAAAACAGAGTAACGCCCCCAAAAGCACAGGGGCAACCAACGCAAAGGCTCGCCTTGCGGGTTCAAACAACAATGTACGGGACAATATTCCCTCGGGAACGGCAATAACCCTGCCCGGGATATAAAAAAGATTCCCAATTTGGCGAATCGACGCAAAGATACAAAAATAATCGCAAAAAGAACAAATTGGTCGCGACAAAGCTATTTGGAGTTGTCAGAGTTTATGCATTTTTGTACATTTATGCATAGAAAAACACAAACCCGTTTTTTCAGCGCTTGGGAATGCTCAAAAACGCGACATTCTTTTTGGTGCTGAAAACATTAAGGAGCCTACATGGCACATTATCTCTTTACTTCTGAATCGGTGTCCAAGGGACACCCGGACAAAGTTTGCGACCAGATTTCTGACGCTATCCTCGACGCCTGCCTTGCGCAGGACCCGAATAGCCGCGTCGCTTGCGAAACGCTCGTGAACACGGGCCTCGTCGTGATTTCCGGCGAAATCACCACCAAGGCAGTGATTGACTACCAGCAGATTGCACGCAAGACCATCAAGGGTATCGGCTACGTGAATCCGGAACTCGCCTTCGACTACAAGGGCTGCTCCGTGCTCGTCGCTATGGACAAGCAGTCTCCGGACATCGCTCAGGGCGTGGACGCCAAGGCCGCAGACGGTAAGGAAGATGACAAGCAGGGTGCCGGTGACCAGGGCATGATGTTCGGTTACGCCGTCAACGAAACCAAGGAACTGATGCCGCTCCCGATTAGCCTCGCCCACAAGCTCATGGAAGAAATCCAGAACCTCCGCGAAAAGGGCAAGATCAAGTGGCTCCGCCCGGACGCCAAGTCCCAGGTGACTGTTGAATATGACGAAAACGACAAGCCGGTCCGCGTGGACACAGTCGTTATTTCTACCCAGCACGACGAATTCGTGAACGGCAAGGAACTCAAGCATGCCACGATCGAAAAGGAAATCATCGAAAAGCTCATTAAAAAGGTGATTCCGGCCAAGTTGCTCGACAAGAAGACCCGTTACCTCGTGAACCCGACCGGCAAGTTCGTGGTCGGTGGCCCGCACGGTGACTGCGGCCTCACCGGTCGTAAGATTATCGTCGACACCTACGGCGGCATGGGCCGTCATGGTGGTGGCGCATTCAGCGGTAAGGACCCGTCCAAGGTCGACCGCAGTGCCGCTTACGCCGCTCGCTATGTGGCAAAGAACATCGTGGCTGCTGGCCTCGCCTACCGTTGCGAAGTCCAGCTCGCTTACGCTATCGGTTACTCCAAGCCGGTGTCTGTTCTCGTGAACACCTTCGGCACGGGTAAGATCAGCGACCGCGAAATCGAAGCCATTGTCGCCAAGACCTTCGACCTCTCTCCGGCCGGCATCGTGAAGATGCTTGACCTGAAGAAGCCGGGCTACCAGTCTACCGCCGCTCTCGGCCACTTCGGCCGCACGGGCGCACGCTTCACTTGGGAAAAGACCGACAAGGCCGCCACGCTCAAGAAGCTCGCCAAGATTTAGGCTGCGGAGGTTTAGCAACCGCTAAACGGCGCAGGCCTAGCGCAAGATATAAAAACGGCCCCGAGATTTTCGGGGCTGTTTCTTTTACATGCCGAAGCGATTCGCGTTTATTTCACTGCGGTAAAGTAGCTTCTGCTTACGCCCGGAGCGGTAACGCGTACCAGGTACACGCCCGCGGGGAGGCCTGCGGTCAGTTCACGCGTGTTACGGAGCATCGACTGCGAGACATTTTCCGTTTTACGGACAAACTTTCCGTCGGTCGCATAGACACTCACGGTGTATGCACCTTGCTGGAGCGACAAGCCCGAAAGCATCGGGATGGCCGTCTTGGATGTATCGCCCAAACTCGTGTCGCGGACAGTCGTATCCTTCTTCGAGGTATCCGGCGAAACCACCTGCGCCTTCACAAGCGTTACATCGAACTGGTCGATATTCGGGCCGTCATTGCCGCCGACGGTTGCGAACTTAACCGCATTTTCGCCCGCGGCAAGACTCACGAGAACTTCCTGCGTATTCCAGGTCGTCCACGCCCCCGTCGCCTTGAACGACGCGGTCGCGGTGTCGAGGCCCGCACTTACAGCAAGACTGCGCGCCTCGCCAGAGCCGTTAGCGAAATCGATTTCGAACTTATACTGGCCCGCGGTATCCACTTTCACGGGCACGACCACGTTTCCGCCCTTGTCAAAGTTCACGTATCCGTCACCGTGAAAGCCCGAGTTGCTGCTTTCAGAAACGCCGCCCGTAATGGAGCCCTTTTCTGCCTGATACTGCTTATCGGGAGTCGGAGGCGGCGGTTCCACATAGTCCGCATCACATTCCGTAGGGCTCTTGAGGGTCGCTCCCGCATTCACCTTCACGGCGGCCTCCACCTCGCTTGCCGGCAGCATGAATCCCGTGTAGTCGTAGGGCGGCGTAAACGACGTTCCCGTGCCTTTCGTATTGCCGGAGCAGTTCGTAAAGATATTGTCGATAACCTCGTTCACGCCGGTGCCGTTCGCATTGCCGGTATAAATCGGGTTCGCCTCGTTGATAAACACGTTCCGCTCGGTGCGCACACGACACATGTGGCCCGCCGAGACGCCCAGCACATCGGTCCCGTTCGTGACGCTCGCATCGCCGGTGAGGAGGTTATTCACCACGTGCACGTTCCCGTAACGGCAGCGCGGTTTGCGCTGGTTTGCGGCCTTCCACCAGTTGAACATGTAGGTCACGTTCAACTTGCCTTCGCTTTCGGGTTCGTTGTCGGAGCTACCGATAAGGTTCGAGAGGTTATGCGTGCTCTTTTTCTTGTAGCCGAAGATGCACCAAGTAAACGTTACGTTGTCTGCACCCTTCACCACGTCGGCGTTGCCGTCCTGGCCGTCCCAGAATTCGCAGTGGTCAATCCAGATGTTCTTGGAGCCGTTGTTTTCGATGGTCAAGTTATCCCACGCCTGTTCGGCATTGCTGCCCGGGCCCTGGATGACGATGTTGCGGATGATGATGTTCGAAGCCTTGCTGATGTGGATGGGGGCCTTGAGAACGGTTCCCGGCCTGAGCCCGATAATCGTCTTGTTGGAGCCGGTGATGTTCAGGCGGTCTCCCGTGCGACCGCTCCAGCCGCTACCGAGCACGCCATCAATGTAGATGACCCGCGGCGAGGAATCCTTCGCGTATTTTTGCAGGTCGGCGAATGTCGTAACTGTAATGGGGGCCACGTTACCGCCGCCCGTCACCTCGAACGCAGTCGACGTACGGCCCGAACGGGTCGCCCAGCCGATGGGCTTACACTGGTCCACCGCGGCGGACGCACAAACCGCGAGCCCGCACAAGACGGCAATAATTTTGGAAGGTACTTCAAACATCCCGCATACTCCTTGCGTCACCAACGCTTTTTTATAAATCTACCCTTTTTTCGCGCAAAAAGGGCGTTCAAGGCATAAAAAAGCTTTTACAAGTTGTCCACGACAACGCTTTTTTTGAAGGCTTTACTTCTTCTTCTTGCCAGCGCCTTTTTTCTTCTTGTCCTTCATTTCGACGCGACGGCTTCCGGAACGCAAGCGTTCCCACGGGCCAAAACTCGAAATCGAAAAGAAGAACACGAAGAACCACACGAGGTATGCCACAAACTGGAGCACGGCATAAGCCCAGTTGCGTTCACCCATGTCAAAAGTCATGGCAGAAACCAAGAGCAAAGAACCGATTACGACCGGCGCAAGCAACTGCTTGGCGGCTTTCACAAGCGCACCCGCCTGCGGCACGCCTTCGCTCAAGTGTTTGCCCGCAACCACGGCAAATGCCATAGCGCAAGCAAAGGCGAATGCAGAATGCACACCCCACATGAAGCTTGCCGCGGCATCGAACTTTGAAGAAATCACTTCAAGGATTCCGCTCAAGAACAGCCAAGAAAGCACAAACGGGAACAGCGCGCAAGCGACCGAAAGTTTCACGAAAATGAACATGACAACCGCCACCAGCGCAAGGATTCCAAACATCGGGAGCGGCATGCTTTCGGCACCGCCCAGCACATACAAGGCCGCAAACGAAAGCACGGCAGAAACAGCCGAGGCAATACCCGCACGCACGCCGCCAAATACCACGAACATCACCACGCAGGCAATGCTTGCAACGCCAATGTAGCGGGCCGATTCCCACAATGCCTTTGCAGATTCCGTTTCAGCAAGCCACATTCCGAGAGCTTCAGAAGAGCCCAGCGGCAAAGAAACAATTTCTTGCCAGCCAGTCGCCACAAATGAAACAGTCGCAATCACCATGACCACCAAAGCGATCAAACGAAAACGCAACATCAATTCCAAAAAAGTCTGAACTTTACCAGGCTTTTCACGCAAATCCATAATTACCTCGAAATCAATAATTTCTGTTTTTTAGTCCAAGTTTTCTTGCCAAACTTGTCGTTAGCAGACACGGTGCTGCGCACCACATAGTGATACAGACCGTTTGCAAGCAGGCGCCCGTGATTGTCGTGGCCGTTCCAGTGCGTAACGCCCGAAACTGCATTCTTGATCACGCGAACCAGTTTGCCATTCTGGTTGTAGATAAAGATATCGACCTTGCTGTCGCGATCTACAGCCAAATTCTTGAAGTAGAAGGTGGTGCCTTTTTTGCCCATCGGGTTCGGCACGTTGAACACGTCGGCAAGGCCAGATTCCATGTCGTCCGTAATTTCAAGATTCAAAGACTTGATTGCAAAGTTATCCAAAACGTCTTTTGCAAACACCTTGAATTCGTACTTGCCTGCAGGATACTGTTCCGCGCTAAAGTTCATGCGCAACTTGGCACGCTTAGAAGTCTGTTCCAAATAGGGCCACGGGTGGAACGGTTCCTGCACACCCACGATTTCAAACGAAATACCTTCATCAGCCTGTTCCCTAAAGTCAAGCGCCGTAGAATCTTCCACAATCACCTGCAAGCATGCGGGCGACTGCAGCTTGACAGTTTCGCCGTCGGCAAAATCGGTAGCCAAACCTCCTGCATAGCAGGATTGAATCTGAATCGTAGGCGGAACCGTGTCATTCAAGGAATCGGCGTAGTTCGAAACTCCGCTAATGACCAAATTTCTGAGCCACTCACGGCCAACAGCACTTGCATTCGAGGAATAAGCCCAAGCGCTGAATTCTGCCGTCGTATCGCCAATCGAAATCTTACGCGGCGTCACAAAATCAGTTGCAAAGCGTCCGCCCCTCACAGGCACCTTTTCGGAATAAATCAAACCACCATCGTAGAACACGTTAATGGTATCATCTTGCACCTGAAGGTCCATTACCTTGCTCGTGCGGCCTTCACGAAGAATCAAGTCCACATAGCCATCGTCAATACCTTCGACAGAACCCGAAATTTTAACGTGATCAAGTGCCTTGATAGAATCAATCGGATTATCCAGCGTGAGCTTGAATTCGCCACTCGGCATACGAATCACCGGTTCACCCAAAAGAATGTAACGTTCATTATTGTAACGCTGGCGGTCATAATTCATGCTCACGGCCCTCTTGGTCTTCAAGAATGCCCCACCAAGAGTTTCACCATGTTCGCGCAAGGAATTCAACAACAAGTTCGTACCGAAATTGGAATTGTACTCGGCAAAGGTTTCGCGAGTCGCACCAATCGACGCAATAGAACCTGCACCAGCCTTAATCAAGAATTCTTCAGAAAGGGAGCGGGCATTGCCTTCGTCAAAGCGGCCCACCGTGCAAGAGAACGAGCCTAGAATCGTGTAACGACCCTTGTTTGAAAGCTTCGGAATGTAGCTAGGCTTGAGCAGGCCTTCGCTTGCCCAGTCCGTCTTGGAACCATGCCCAAAATAAGTGGTAAACAAAGCTCCCTGATTCAAGATATTCAAGAAGTCTTCGGCAGCGTCCTTCTTCTGGCCCGATGCATCTTCAGTGTAATCAAGCAAGTAGACCTTTCTAAAGTTCCAGCGTTCATTCTTGTGGGCTGCCACACTGTCAATAGCACGCACCAAGTTTTCTTGGTACATGGTATGCTTGGTCACGTCATTCATGCCGCTATTTTTGGCATCGTCTGCCGCATGCAACAAAGTCGCACGCCAGTCGGAATAGTCCATGACGCCTTTCTTTTCGTAGTCCTTGACCTTTTCGATGTAGCTTGCGAATTCAGCCTCTGTCGCCACCGGAAGTCGACCGACTGCGACATCCAAATCATACGTACCGTACTGGACGACTTCACCAGAGTCAAGAACACCAAAGAAGTCTTCAATCACGGCATCTTCTTTTTCGAACGGAGGCATCAGCGGGACGCCATACTTCTTGTTGATATCGCGGTAATCAAAGTGACCTGCGCCCACAAGCAATACATAGCGGAAATTCGGGCACACGGAATAAACGTAGGCAATGTAGTTACGGATTGCCACAGGCGACATACGGCCCGCCGTATAGCGGTTGTAAATGTCTTCCACAACTACGACCGAAGTCGCAAACGTTGCAACAGCAGATCCGTCATTGCGGAATTCGGCAAGCTTTTTCGCCTGATTCACGAATTCGGCCGGCGTAATAATCAGGTATTCGAGTTTGGAATTTGGCTTCGAAAGATCCTTGAGTACACCGTCGCCATAGTTGGCAATGCCCTCAATCTTCAAGCCCGGGCGGAATACATTTTCTTTAACGGCAATGTAGCGCACGTCTTCACCAAGGGTAATACTGTCTTTGGCAACGCCACCGGCAGCCGAAAGGAATCCGACCGGGCGCATGTTCGAGAACTTGAGCACCTTGGTATTTGCAGGAACAGGAACATTGATAATGCCCGAAACAGCACCACCTGGCAACAGCCATTCGGCAGAATCAACAACAGGCGTCCACTGGTACGCAACGGAATAGCCGTCAAAACGGTCGTACTGTCTTTCAGCCGGCAACATTTCAAGCACATACTGGTTATTGTTTTCGACAAGACCAGGATTGTCCATGCGGAAGTTACCACCCGGCAAAAGTTCCATTTCTGCATTATCTACGCGCAGGCCATTGACTTCGAAAGCAAAGTTAATGGAATCCATGCGTCGACTGTAAGAACTATCCGAAAGGGTCAGGTTTGCACGCTGGTCGCGGTCCACCACAGCAGCACTCGCCCACACGGAGCGATGCGGGAAGAACGTCACCGCCGCATATTGCTTGCCGCCCGGAACAAGGCCCGGCAACTGCTTGGTCGATTTCATTTCAAGTTCAGAAGACGGAACCGTCATCGTTTCCAAACGGCTATGCCACAACCAGTACCATTCCTTACCGGTCGCCTTTTCCCAGTCGAGTTCCTTACCGAAGTAAGTATCGCGCAAGTCTGCATCCTTTTCGGCGCGCGCATAGCGCAACCAGGTTACATCCTTGCCATTGCCGGCAGGTGTCGCCACCGTCTGGTTAAAGCGCATTCCCTTACCGTTCTGCTTGTAGCCCAGCAAGAAATTCTGGTAGAACGAATACGGGGAATAAGAATGGTAGTAGTCCATCTTGCCATTTGCAAAGAACGGATCTTCGCGGTCGCAACGTTTCCAGAAACCGCTTCCGTAACCGATAAACACAATGGTGTCACCACTGTTAAACAGGTTGTCAGGCGCGCTGCTTGCAGAGCCGTATTCCGAAGACGGCGTATGGTCGCGAATTTCGATGGGAATTTCAAAAATCTGGTTCGGAAGGCGGTCGCTCACACCGGGAGCCATGTCGGCAAGCGTATCGGGCGACGCACCATAAAGGCGGATCCATTCCACCGGAATGCCATCCAAATCCTTGGGGTTGGGCAAGGCATTGCGAATTGCAGTATAGCTTACCGCATACAAACCGTCTTCACTGTTGGTCGACACATTTTGGTCGCCCACGCGGAATTTCGCAACAAATGTCGGCAAGTCACCGTCTGACGCCTCGGAACGCAGGGCCTTAATGGCCTTCGCCTTCGAAATACCAAAACGCGAAGCCGCCACCGGGTTCTGCACTCTAGAAAGGGCGCGCTGACCCGGATTGACTCCGTTTATAGAACCATTAAATTGAACCTTTAAGCGGAAATCCTTGCGCAGCGACACCGACGAACCGTTCTTAACATAAAGCGGCACGCGAATATTGGTCATCCAAAGTCCATCGCGCAGCACAGGTTCAGAAACACTAATCGAATAAATCCAAGCGGAATCCGTTCGAATATCGCGATGTTCGGCACACAAGGGTGCTCCCAGCGGAACAGTCTTGGTATCGCTTACAGAAACAGTCGGTTTCTTATTGGCGGGCAATGCAACCCAATAATGCCTAAAAGGCATATCGTGCTTTTCCAAGAAGGTCGCATTTTCGGGCTTGAATTTTGCCCCAGGCAAACCGGTGGAATCACAAGGATGAATACTAGATTCAAAGACAGTGTCATCCAGAACGTAACGCGTCCTGGAATCTTCGACCACGCGGGCAAACGAGCAGATTGCCCCCAGGGCCACAAAAAGGGTAATAAGTACTTTAGGCTTCACAATCCTAAAATAGCAAATAACGAATGCCCAGATTACAGATTATTTGCGAATTTCTAATTCCGAATAGCCATTTCCATTCGTTCGGAATTCAATAGATTCTCCGGCAGGCGTTGTCGCCTTGAAAAGCCTAAAGAACGAGGGTGCCACGCCGCGCATCAGGATCGATTCAAGCTCGGCGCGCTTAATCATGAATTTGGCGTTCCAGGCCGGCATATACCAGTGCCACGGCTGCCAATTGAATACTCCCCTGACCGACTGGACAAAGGCTCTGAGCATCAACGAATATTCGTACTTAAAGTAGTCCTCGTAATCGGTCAAAATCGAATTCTTTTCGGCAGGCTCCTTAGTCGCGTAGTCAGCCACCATGTACAACGGATCTTCGCCCTTCTTTTCGTAAGTAAAGAGCATGCCCGACTGTAAAAGCTTCACTTTCAGGTTATCCTTGTCGCGATGCACAAATTCCTTGTCCGAAACCTGCTTGTAGTCGCGGAAAACCACCTCGGGGTCAAGCACCGGATTAATAGAAAGCGGAACAGGCTTTGCATCAAGCGATGGAACCTCATAGAAGAGTATAGTTTCGCCCTTACCCTTGGGCAGCAACACGGCAACCAACGGCTTAGCGCGTTCGGTAATCACCCACACCATTTCGGGCTTGTTCGTTCCCTTGAGCATCGGGTCCAGAATTCCCATAAGTGCAGGGTCTTTCACGCCATTCACATCCCATTCCATCCAGGTGCCTGTACCACCCACAGAATCGAGCGTTGCAAAAAGGCGTTCACCGCTAAAAGCAGTCTTTGATTCTACCGCGCCCACCACCTTGGCGGAGCCCGCCGTATAAGGCTTACCCTTGGGAGCAGCCCAAAGCGCCGAGTACAAACAAACTAATACAGAAACAAGAATCTTCGAAAAGTTCATCTTCACCACTAGAAGCCAATGGGTTCGCAAAGGGAATCATCGAGCCTCGAATACGTCATGTGGTATTCGCGGTCGAGCCAGTAAAGGGCCAGTTTCTTGTTACTCCAGCTCTTCTTGACAGCCGTGGCTTCAATGCCCTTGGTAATCAGGGGCACCGTTTCGACAAGATCCAGTTTCCAGGACTTGTCATCCCATTCGAAAATCATGATCGGCACTTCGGGGCTCTGTTCCAGGCCAATGCTTCCGCGGTCGTTCTTGATTTTCATGGGGCCCAGTTTCAGCTTGGTAAAGTTATGAATGATTCCTGCCTTGGACATATAGAGCCAAAGCATGCGGTCTTCGGGCACCTGCCACAGGTGTTCGCGTTCATAAAGGCGATACAGCAGAATCGAATAGATTTCGTAGAACTGGCAGGTATCGAGTTCGGCGGGGCCATAGGTCATAGCGTGGCGTTCCAAAGTATCGAGCCAGTATTCCGAAGAATCCGTCAACATGGCGTAAAGGTCGTCGGCCGGCGTATCTTCGCGAATGGCAACCAAAAAGTTCTGGAACATGGATTCGAGCATAGCCTGCTTGTCATATTCGCGGTGTCCCACCTTTTCGTTCTTGATTTCGGCCGATTCGCCAAGAGTTGCATCTACCAAAGATTCATTACGCGGGTCGCCCGGATCTTTTGCTTTCGAAGAGCCCGCACAGGCAGAAAAGAACACGCTTGCCCCAATTGCAAGGGCCATAACAATTGTATTTTTAAGAGTATGCATCGCGATACCTATTTAAAAATGACGCTTGACGAACTGCTCCGCGCTTGTTCCCTCAAGGGGTTCCAAGGCTCTGGCCCTGGCGGACAGCACCGCAACAAGACCAATACCGGAGTTTTGCTCACCTTACGGGATTTTAATTTAGAAATCAAATCGTGCGAAGGAAGGTCCGCCCACGAAAACAAGGTGCATGCATTACACCGAATGCAAATGGCTCTCGCCCTGCAAGTCCGCGAAACCCCGGCAAACCCCGAAATGCCCTTCCCCGGCAGCAACGGGCACCTGCAACCATCCAACCCCCTGTTCCCGCTATTCGTGGCCCACGTTTTTGACATCATGGCCACCAAGAATGGCGACACCAAGGCTGCAGCCGCCGCATTCAACCTGACACCGAGTGCTCTCGTGAAGATTTTGCGCCAAGACAAGGCATGCGCCACCAAGCTACAGGGCAACCGCAAGCAAAACGGCCAGAAAGCTCTAAAACTCTAGGGTTTCCGGCTTTTTCCCATCCGGCAGTTTTGGTTAATAAAGTTTTACAGCAAAAACCCTCAAAAAACAGGGGTTAAATCAGACACTTTTATCAAAAATGGCGTGTTAGTAAATAGGACCACTCAACCAAATGGAGGTATTATGAGTCCTATTAAAACAAAACACGCAAACATCGCCACCGCATTCCTGTGTGCTCTCGCCCTTTGGAACTGCAGCAGCGATACCCACGAAACAAGCGCCGCCATCAGCAAGTCGGGCACGGCATCGGTCGCACTCCGCCTGCAGTACAACACTCCACCCCTGCTCGACAGTCTGGTGCTGGACTGCTACGGCGCCGACACGTTGCACTACGTGCATTCCGCCGACAGTTCGCTCTTTAACATGGACTTGTTCCCCAGCGACAACTGGACGTTCAAGGCCAAGATCTATGCGAACGGCGCCCTCATGCAGATGGGTGAACTCTCGACCAAGCTCGAGGCCGGTGCCGTCGTGGACATTCCCATCCAGATGCACCCCATCGTGGGCTTCGTGGTGGTCGAAGTGCCTATCGGCCTCAGGAACGAAAGCGGTATCGAAAGCGGAACCATGACGCTTGTTTCCGAAGACGAGCGCTACGAAATCCCCATGGAAGAATCCACGGGCAAGCTCCTTTTCAAGAGCGGCATGCTCAAGCTCGGCGTCGAATACGAAGTACAGATTTCCCTGTTCGATGCAGACGGCAACGCCATCTACGACTTGAGCGACAGATTCCTGCTCACCGAAGACAGCCCGGTGCCGGACCTCTCGCTGAATTCGCTCCGCAGCAAAATCGCCGTCTCCGTAAAGCCCGCCGACGAGCGCAACGTATCCATTACGCTCGCCCTCCGTGCCGCATTCCGCAAGCCCAAGGCCGATGACTTGCTGATTACGGAATACTACTCTGCGCCCAACGCCAAGGATAGCACGCAGTATGAATTCGTTGAAATCTACAACGGGAGCATCGACACGCTTATCCTCGACGACTGCACGCTCGGACTCGGGAGCGCCACTAGCATCAAGCGCTACGCCCTCACCGCAAGCGAAATCTTGCCGGGCCAGGTGCTCGTATTAGGCGATGCCGCCTCCGAAAACACTCCCGCCCTCCACATCAATACCGATGGCTGGAGCGCCATGTCCAACAGCAAGGGCGCCGTGGTGCTGCAATGCGACGGAGAAACCCTCGATTCCCTGTACTACGCAAGCGCTCCTGACTCGCTGCATAGCAACGTGGTACCCGCGGTCGGTTCGGGTAAATACAATCAAAGTGGCCAACTGAACGTTGACCACTGGAACATGCGTTCGGATTCCTCGGCGTGGTGCCTTACGACTCCCACTCCGGGCGAACTGAATTTCTGTAATTAAGCGTGAATCTGCGTATTAGCGCGTTCAACGTCAAACAGCCTGCGCAGTAATTCTGTGCGGGCTGGATCGCGTTCTTCAGCAAGAGTCAACGGACCCATGTTCAGGGCCACCAGAATGGAGCCCGGATAGTTGTTTGCGCTCTTGATGAAGTCGCTTGCGGAAACGCCTTCGGTGTAGAAATCGACAACGAAAGTGTCCCAGTCATCGTTTTCCAGCTGTTCCTGGGCTTCGGCCTCGGTTTTTACAGCCTTGATGGTTGCACCCACCAGAAGGTCTGTCAACACGGTCAGGCAAGCTTCGCGATGGGAATCGTCTTCTTCCCAAATCAGGATACGGCGGTCGCTATAATCACGGACCACAGGAGTCTGGGCAAGGGAGTCCTCGGAATCAAACTTCTCGAGGGCGGCTTCGTCCATTTCTTCATCGTCAAAATTGTCGAGTTCTTTTGCCATAGTAGCCCAAATATAGTAAACTTGACCCCAAAACATTGCCATAATCGGCTATAATTTCTAAATTTGCGCGCAAAAATAAACGTCAATCAAAAGAGCCATTATGGATACATCTAAAATCAGAAACGTCGCCATTATCGCCCACGTTGACCACGGTAAGACTACCCTGGTGGACCAGCTCCTCAAGCAGTGCGGAACCTTCCACGAAAACGAAGAAGTGAACGAACGCGTGATGGATAGCGACAACCTGGAACGCGAACGCGGCATCACCATCCTCTCCAAGAACACGAGCGTCATGTACAAGGGCTATCGCGTGAACATCGTCGATACCCCGGGGCACGCCGACTTCGGTGGCCAGGTGGAACGCGTGCTCGGCACGGTGGACGGCGTGATTCTGGTGGTGGACGCCTTCGAAGGCCCCATGGCTCAGACCCGCTTCGTGACCCAGAAGGCCCTTGAAATGGGACTTATTCCTATCGTGGTCGTGAACAAGATCGACCGTGACGGTTGTAACCCGCACGGCGCCCTCGACAAGGTGTTCGACCTGTTCTGCGAACTCGACGCCAACGAACAGCAGCTCGACTTCGACAAGGTGTTCGGTTCTGGCCGTAAGGGCATCTGCAAGGCCGAAATGGAAGACCCCGATGGCGACTTCCACATTTTGATGGACAAGATTATCGAACGTATTCCGGCCCCGAAGGGCGATCCGAATGCAGAACCGCTTCTGCAGATTGCCTCCCTCGAATACTCGGGCTTCCTTGGCCGCTTGGCCGTGGGCCGCGTGCAGCAGGGTACCTTCAAGCCGAACATGACCGTTGCCCAGGCTATGACCGACGGGAAGGTCAAGAACATCCGTATCCAGAAGATTCTGCGCTACGAAGGCCTGACTCCGCAGCCGATCGAAGAAGCCGGTCCGGGCGACATCATCTTGATCGCCGGTCTCGACAACTTCGACATCGGTGATACGCTCTCTTCTACGAACAATCCGGTGCACCTCCCGCGCATCCACATTGACCCGCCGACCATTTCTATGCTCTTCACCGTGAACACCTCGCCCTTGGCCGGTAAGTACGGTGGAAAGTTCATGACGGGTAACCAGCTCCAGGAACGTCTGGAACGCGCCCACATGGCCGACCCCGCCCTCTTGGTCGAAAAGGTCGATGGCGCTTCTACCTTCAAGGTGTCTGGCCGTGGTATTCTCCACTTGACCATCCTCGTCGAAAACATGCGTCGTGAACTTTATGAATTCACCATCGGTTCTCCCCAGGTGATCTTCAAGAACGACGAAAACGGCAAGCTCCTGGAACCGATCGAAGAATTCAAGGTCGAAGTGCCGAGCGAATTCAGCGGCGCCTGCATTCAGGAAATCAACACCCGTAAGGGCGAAATGGTCAACATGACCACCGACGAAAACGACCGCGTCACTCTCGAATACCTCGTTCCGAGCCGTGGCCTTATCGGTATCCGTCCGAAGCTCCTTTCCCTCTCCAAGGGTTACGCCATCAGCCAGTCCATCTTCAAGGACTACGAACCGTACAAGGGCGAAATTCCGGCCCGCGTGAACGGCGTGCTCATCGCAAAGGAACCGGGCGAAGCAGCAAGCTATGCTCTTTCCAACTTAGAAGACCGCGGTTACCTCATCATCGGACCGGGTGCCGAAGTTTATCCGGGCATGATCGTGGGTGAACACAACCGCGACGTCGACATTATCGTGAACGTGACCAAGGGTAAGCACCTTACCAACATGCGTTCCAAGTCTGCCGACGACATGATTCAACTGACTCCGTACCGCCGCCTGACTTTGGAAGAATGCGTCACCTTCATCAACGAAGACGAATGCATCGAAGTCACGCCGGAAGTGCTGCGCCTCCGCAAGACCGAGCTCGACCCGATCAAGCGCAAGCAGCTCTCCAAGCGCCCGGCCGAAGAGGATTAATACTTACTTCATAAAAAATTTAAGGCACTCAACCGAGTGCCTTTTTTGTTTTTATAAAGGGGGAAGCATCCCCCTAATTACAGCCCCGACTCAGCCGGGTCTTCCATTACCCTCACTGCGGGGACACCCCGCAACGCCCCGATAGCTGGCAGCTCACGGCTCCAGAGATATACGAAACTTGAAACCTCCGTTTTTTAGTTGAGTTATGCTCTATGAGTATGAGCTCGTCTCGCTCACATGGATTCGGCCTTCGGCCTCTAATGTTCGCTCAACGACTCATCTTCTTCCGCCTTAGGGCAACACTTCCACTGTCTTGCCGCACCCGATGCAGCACCACCTATGGATATCCCCAAAGTCAATTACTTTAAGGCAACAACTAGGAAAAGCGTTAGCTTTTCCCAATCCGTGAGGCACCTTAAAAGAATCTCGCCTACACCAAGAACCCGAGGCGGCCTTCGCCGGTTTTGAGGTATTCGTTCATGTACTGCTTGGCGATTTCGCAGGCGGTAGGCACATCTTTGCCGAGCGCCACGTTCGCAAGGATTGCAGAGCTGAGCACGCAGCCGGTGCCGTGCTTGCCTTTGCCGGGGAGTCTCGGGCTGATAAACTTGAACTGTTCTTCGTTATACCACAAGGTATCGATCGATTCCTTGCCGCGGGCATGGCCACCCTTCAGGAGTACGGCAAAGTCGCGACCCATCTTGATTTGTCCGCGGGATTCAGCAAGGCCCAAGCCCAGGTACGCAAATTCATCTTGGTTCGGCGTCACCAAGTCAATGGACTTCATAATCGGCAAGAATTTTTCGGCATCACGCATAAAGTGGAACCCTGCGCTCGCGCTTGCAATCGGATCCCACACGATGAAGGCGTCCGGAGACTTTTCGCGGACAAATTCCACAATGCGCTTCAAGGTGCGAGCCTTTTCCACAAGGCCGATTTTCACGAACTTGAACTTATGTTTTTTAAAAAGCGTTTCCAGCTGCGCCTCGATGCGATCCCAGATAACCCAGCCGGGCGCCACGAATTCTTCTTCGTTCTGCTGTGTAAGCGCCGTACAGACAGCCTGGCCGTACACGCCAAAATGCGCCATTGTCTTGATGTCAGACACAAAGCCTGCACCCGCCGAGCCGTCAAAGCCAGCCACTGTCAAAGCGTGAACCAGTTTTTCACCCATACCCTATCCTTTTTTATAAGACCGCGTAATACCCAATCAGGCCAGCCGTTACCAAGCAAATCAGGATTACAGCAGGCAAAATCGGACGACGCATCGCCTTTGCACCCAAGAAAATCACCATGCCACCCTTTGTGATTGTATTGGCGAGGCTAGCAAACAACAACGCCAGCACCAATTCACGAACCGGGAGCCCGGCTTTCAAGTTCATATCAATTACCGAGAACGCCACCGCATCCATTTCGGCGGCGCCTCCCAAAAAACTACAGGCCAACAGCGCGCCGGCGCCCAAATACACGCGTGCCGCATTGGCGATAAACATCACGCAGGTAAAAATCACGCCAAACTTAATCGCCGGCAAAAGCTTGAACGGGTTCGAAAAGTCCGAAGACTTTTGCTTGTGATCGCGGAACTCGCGAATCTTGAGGAACAGTGCATACCCAAGCGCAGGCACCACGGGCAACAACAGCGGCAACGCAAGCGGTTTCGCAAGTGCACCACTCAGGAAAATGCAAATCAGGTATAGGCGCACATACATCACCGCCCAGCTCAGCACAATGCCAAGCGTAAAGTCCGACGCGTAATCCTCATTTTCTCGGCTGCGCCCGGCCAAATTCAAGGTCAAAGCCGTACTGCTGGCAAGGCCACCCAGCAAACCCGTAAGCCAAATGCCTTTGCCCGGGCCCACAAGCTTAATGAGCACATAGCCCACAAAACCGATACCGCTGATAAAAACGACAAAAAGCCAAATCGTGTGCGGGTTCAAGACTTCAAGCCCCGCAGGGCCGTAAGCCTGGTTCGGCAAGAACGGTAAAATCAAAGCCGAAATCACCGCAAACTTGACCGTCGCCAAAATATCTTCTTTCGAAAGTTTTTGCGCAAAAGTATGCAACTGCTCCTTCGCCGAAAGCACCCAGAGAATCACTACCACAATCACGCAAGATTCTAGCAAGCGCCCGTACCAGCAAATGCCTCCGAGCAGGTACACAATCACAACCGCGACGCTTGTGGTAATGCCATCGCCACCGGGCAAATGACCCGCAATAGAATCATCTTGCTTACGGTGACCAATCGCAAAAGACACATGCATAGCCATCAAAAGCATGCCCACGACAACAAATCCGGTAATAAAAGGCGCTACGCCACCCATCTGGTCCGAAAGGAGTGCTGCCATGGCACCCGCCAACCCCACAAGGGTAAACGTACGAACACCGGCCGGATGCCTATCCGACTGGTCATAATAAGTGTGCTCGCGCTGCAGGCCAATAATCAGGCCAATGCCAATCGCAGCCGCCAAACGATAAAACACGTTAAAGTCAAGCATGTCTTTAATATATATTAAAGACTCGTAACGGGAATCAACCTATTTGTGAAAATAAGCAAAAAAGTGAGATTTACAGCCTTGCGAGTTTTGACTTCATCTTCGCCTTCATGGCGTACATGCGTTCGTCAGACAGGTGGTAAACCTTTTCGGCATCGATATGGGTTTCTTCGGCCATGCTAAAGCCGTTCTTCAAGAATTCATGCTTGTAAGCCACGCCGTAGGCCACTTCGAGTGAAATCGGCAAGCCTTCGCTACGTTCTTTCTGCAAGTCGGTCATCTTCTTGACAGCATCGTTCACGTCGGCCACGTGTTCGCTGCGCACAATCGCCAAGAATTCGTCGCCACCCACGCGAATAGCGGTACCCACCCCCGCAAAAGCCTCATTGAAAAGGCCTGCAAAGATTTTAATGAGTTTATCGCCTTCGTTATGGCCATACTTGTCGTTCACAGCCTTCAGGCCATTCATATCGATACTCACAAAAGCGTAGTCGCCAAAGCTCTTGTCCAAAATATCAAAAATCTGCTGGCACTTGGCACGGTTATAAAGCCCCGTCAAGGCATCCAGATAGGCCATCGTAGCGAGCGCCCCCTTTTCGGCGCGGTCTTCTAAAATGTAGACCAAGTAAACGACATAGCTCTGAACTAGCGAGAATACAAAGCCAAGCGTACCCAACGGAATCCAGGACGATTCCAGCAAAGGGTTGTCGATTGCGAGATGGCGGGCAAAATTATAGCGAAGCATGTCCGCTATCACCATCACCACAAAGAACAAGACGCCGCGAGAAAGAATCTTTCCGGACTCGTCCATTTTTTTGTTGTAGAGAATGCCGGAATAGACAAAGTATACCAATCCGGCAAAAACGACCGCATGGAAAAACACCAGCATTTGCGGGTAGAACAGCAATCCAGTAAAATGAAGAACCGAAGAGACAGCCAAGTAAGCGACCTCGTAGGCCACCAGGAACTTCATGACCCAAGTCTTGGCTTGGCTGAGACGCGTCTTCTGCATGTTCCAAAGCAACAGCGTAAACGGGATCGGCGCAAAATAAAGGCAGATATATTCAAGTGTCGTATTGAACGTCAAATTGTATGACACTACCTGGATCAGTTTCGTATAGCACATGGTCCAGGTGCCAAACGTAAACGACAAGAGCCCAATCATCAACAGGCGGAAATAATTGACACCGTAAATGCGCATGACGGCGCCCACCATAACGGCAAGCAACCCAAAAAGAATCAGGAATATTCCGATGACAAGCGCAAAAATATGGCGCGAGGAATAATCGCTCACGGAGTATTCTTCGGGCAAAAGTTCATATTTCGAGAAGGTGATTTTCCGGTTGTCTATTTTTTCGACCAGCACAACCTTCAAGCTTTGATGTTCGCCATGGTTCAAGTGGACATAATGGTAACCGCATCCCGGAAACATGCGATCTTTACCATACTCATAAACGCTTTTGCCGTTTTCAAAAACCTCGACAGCGCTATGCACCGTCCGGAATCTGAAAATCGGGTGCGAAAGCGGGTTCGCAGAAATCCTGCCTTCCAGGATCAACGAATCACCACTCATGAGTTTTTCGGGGAACGTATAGTTCACCAAGGACTCTACCCCGGTCTTTTCGCCCTTGTATGTAACGGTCCAACCTTTATCCAGGCGGACACTTTGCGGAGCGACGCCGTTGTAACGAACGGCAATCAAAAAGACGACAAACAGCAAGATCAAAACGACAGTCGAAACTGACGTGACCCAAAGATATTGCTTATGAATTCTATCCGGTTCTACCAATTAACGCTCCCACACCTCGAACACTGTCGGGTAATCGTTCTTTTCGTCGGCTTCGAATTTTTCTTCGCTTACCTTGTGCCAGCCATCGCCCCATTCAGGGAACAAGACGTCGCCATCGACGTCAGCAAGCACGCGCGTCACATACAGTTTTTGCACCAGGGGCATGGCTTCGCGGTAAACGGCCGCGCCGCCAATAATAAAACATTCTGTTTCGTGGGCGGCGCGAGCAGATTCTATAGCCTGAGAAAGATTGCCGCAGACAACGCAGCCCGGAGCTTCAAAAGCCGGGTTACGTGTGAGCACGTAATTCGTGCGGTTCGGGAGTGGACGTCCGATATCGTCGTAATTCTTGCGGCCAAGCACAATCGAATGCCCGGTCGTAATCGCCTTGAAACGCTTGAGGTCGGCGGACAAATGCCAAGGCAAGTGCCCGTCACGCCCAATCACGTTATTCTGAGAAATCGCGACAATTGCAGAAATCAACATATCTTTGTCCTCCCCTTTGATTACACCGCGATCGGCGCCTTAATAGTCGGCCACGGGTCGTAATCAACCAGTTCAAAATCTTCAAACTTGAATTCGAAAAGGTCCTTGACAGCCGGATTCAGCTTCATGGTCGGCAACTTGCGTGGCGTACGCGTCAGTTGTTCACGGGCCTGTTCAAAATGGTTCGAATACAGGTGCGTATCACCCAGCGTATGAATGAATTCACCCGGTTCATAGTCGCAGACCTGCGCAAGCATCAAGGTCAACAGCGCATAAGACGCAATGTTGAACGGCACCCCGAGGAATGTGTCGGCACTGCGCTGGTACAGCTGGCAACTGAGCTTACGCTTGCCAGAGGCGCCAACACCGCCCACATAGAACTGGAACAGACAGTGGCAAGGCGGCAAAGCCATCTTGTCGACTTCGGCCACGTTCCAGGCGCACACTAGGTGGCGGCGGGAATCGGGATTGTTCTTGAGACTATTCACCAAGTTCTTGATTTGGTCGATGTGTCCACCATCGGGGGTCGGCCAGCTGCGCCACTGGTGTCCATAGACCGGACCCAGGTCGCCATTTTCGTCGGCCCATTCGTCCCAAATGGTCACCTTGTTATCGTGCAAATACTTGATATTCGTATCGCCCTTCAAGAACCACAACAATTCGTGAATAATAGAGCGCAAATGCAGTTTCTTGGTCGTGAGGCACGGGAATCCTTTAGAAAGGTCATAACGGCACTGACGGCCAAAAACGGAGCGCGTTCCTGTACCCGTACGGTCAGAACGATCCACCCCGTTTTCCAAAATATCCTTGAGCAGGTCTAAATATTGTTGCATATAGCCAATTTAATAAAAGTTATTCCCCAAAAATTTCGACGCGCTTGTACTGCTTCACCTTTTTGTCTTCGGTGACCGATTTTTCGCGTAAAAGGGCATTAACGGCCTGCAAAATGAGGTCCTGGGTATGCTTGGGCACGGGCTTTTTGCCGAGGCGCGCCTTCTGCACCATCTTGTGATTCAAATTGGCCGGGAGCATTTCCACGAGGTCGTGATTGGAGGCTTCCAGGGACTGCAAAATTTCGTCGAGTTTAGTCATAATCAAATCTTCTTTTCATAAAATATAAAAAACCTCGACCCACAAAGGGCCGAGGTTCTTGGTTAATGATTTACAGACCGATTACTGCACCAGGTTGCTTTCGCAGCTCGTACCGTCGTTATCCGGCGTTACGAAGTGCATTTCGATACGGCGGTTCATTTCGCGGCCTTCGGCGGTGCTGTTGTCATCCACCGGGCAGCTGGAACCCATACCGATAGCCTTGATGCGATCTTTCTTGACGCCCGCCTTGGTGAGCACCTTCATCACTTCCTTAGCGCGGTTTTCGGAAAGCTTCTGGTTGGTCTTTTCCTTACCCACGTTGTCGGTGTGACCCTGGATCACGATCTTCAGATCCTTGTAGCTGTCTTCTTCGACAAGCTTCTTAGCCACGTTCTGGAGAATCTTCTTGGCGTTGGATTCCAAGGTAGCCTTGCCGCTCTTGAAGGTCACGCCATCGAGCTTTTCGACAGCCTTCTTCGGGCAGCCATGGCCATCGTCACCCGGTTCATCCGGGCAGCGGTCGATTCCAGTACAGACTTCAGCAAATTCCTTCTGGAGCTTCTTGGTGGCAACCCATTCAGAGCAGACGCCGTCCTTATCCGGGTCCGGATCGTCTTCAATCGGGCAGCCCTTGTTCCATTCAGGACCAGCTTCGAGTTCGCAACGGTCGTAGCCGCGGCACATATCCTTGAACTGGTCAAGCATCTTCTGCTTGGTAACCCACGGAGAGCAGAGGGAGTCTCCATCCGGGTCCGGGCTTTCCATCGGGCAGCCCTGAGCAAATGCTTCACCGGCTTCGGTCGGGCACTTGTCAACGCCAGCGCAGATACCATCGTACTGTTCAAGCATGTTCTTTTCGGTGACCCACGGATCGCAGAGGCCATCCTGGTCAGTATCCGGGTTGCCAAGCGGGCAGCCTTCGTTAGTAGCCGGGCCGAGTTCGGTCGGGCACTTATCGATACCCTTACAAGACTTGTCGATGAACCATTCCTTGGCCATGTTCTCGTCTTCAGCAGCCTTTTCGAAGTAGAAGCCCATCTTCTTTTCGGTCACCCACGGGTCGCAGAGGCCGTCATTATCGGCATCCGGATCATCCCAGGCGCAACCCTTATTGGCAGCAGAACCAGCTTCACCCGGGCACATGTCGTAACCCTTACAGATGTCAGCGAATTCGTTCATGGCACCTTCGTCAGTCACCCACGGAGAGCAGAGACCGTCACCATCCGGGTCCGGCTGCTTAGTCGGGCAACCGTTGAATGCCGGAGAACCAGCCTGAGCCGGGCAATCGTCAATGCCTTCGCAAACGTTAGCAAACTTCTTGAGCATCTTCTTCTGAGCAACCCACGGGTCGCAAACGCCGTCGCCATCAGCATCCGGATTGTCAAGCGGGCAACCATCGTCGCCTTCGCCAGCTTCGTTCGGGCACTGGTCAACGCCTTCGCAAACTTCAGCAAATTCAGATTCGAATCCCTTTTCAGCAACCCAGGCATCGCAAACGCCGTCTTCGTCAGCATCCGGATTACCCAGCGGGCAGCCCTGATTCAGACGGTGACCGATATCGTCGGGGCACTTGTCTTCGTCATCCGTAACGCCATCGCCGTCGCGGTCCTGAGCCAGCAGGAATCCGCTCCAGGTGATACCGCCGTAAACGGTGTATTCGGGGTTCACGCGAATGCGGTCAACCCTCACGCCACCCGGACGTTCGCTAGATTCAAGAGCCTGGGCGGTAATGTAGCTGTCGTCGCCCAGGTAGTAAGAAGCACCCATATGCAGGTCAACACCGACCGGCAGGTGGAACACCAAGGCACCCGTCAACTGCTTCATGTCGAGTTTGCCGCTACCATTCTTGATAGAAAGGTTGCAGTTTTCATTAATGAGTATACCGGCTTCATCAAAGATGGGCATGCAGCGTTCAAAGTCATCCAGCTGGATATCCCAATAGTATTCCACGAAGATGGACATGAAGTCCATAAAGTAGATTTCGGCAGCAGCACTCATGAACGGGAGCGACATATAGTCACTGTTCGTGCTGTAGCGGTAACCGCCGTTCAAGTGCAGCAAGAACGGGAATCCGTCGCCGCCATCGAGCTTGCTTGCGTCCATCGTGACAGCAAGACCGCCCTTGACCGTGGTGCTCTTGGTACCGAACGGAAGTGCGGATCCATTAGACTTGTTGATATATTCAGGTTCGCGAATCCAGAGGCCCTGCTTTTCGGCATTGGCCGTACCCATTGCAATACCACCGAACACGGCGATATCGAACACCTGGTCTTCCGGCAGCGGGAAACGAGCCTTCAAGTCAATCTTGAGGTTACCCACATAGCCAACCTTCGTGTTCGGAATGGTTGCCGGACGGTTCATGTCCCTGGAACCCAAAGTCGGGTCAACATAGTAGCCTTCAGCAGACAGCTGATCGTAGTAAACAGGGATTGTCACACCCAAGTCAAAATAATGCCAGATACCGATGGCAAAGCCGATATTAGCGCTTCCGCCTACGAAGTCCGCCACAGCAGCATTTTTCAACGCTCCAGTCGCTTCGACTTCATTCAAGGCACCAAAGCCCGTGGCATCGTCAGCCGGGAACATGTCGTTACCGAAAGTAGCATCACCTAAAAGGGTAAAAACCAGTTTGGAATGACCAAGGGATTGGGCAGACTGGGTCTTATTCACACCAACGAAGCCTTCCTTGTTGATTGTCTGGGGATGTCCTGCAAAGGCGGAAGCCGCCAAGGCCAGGACTAAACCCATAGCTACCTTATTCATAGCATCTCCTTATAGTGGTAAGCTGACCAAACACGGCTTACCGATTTAACTATTGTAAATATAACTTATTAGTTCAAAAATCAACCCAAAAACGTGCATTTTTTTTGAAATTTAATCAATATCACACTTTGCCTGGCTTGTAGCATTTTTGTAAGAAACAGGTTTAAGCAGGGCAAAACGTCTTTTCGAACATGCCGGGGTCCATCCGGCAAATGCTGGTAAGCCCCCCTTTACCCACAATAATATGGTCCAAAACGGGTATTTGGAGCACCCGCCCCGCGGCACAAAGCACCCGGGTAATCGCCATGTCCTCAAGGCTGGGTTCCAGCGAGCCCGAGGGGTGATTATGGGCAAAAACAACCGAAACAGCGCGATCTTCGATAGCCTTGGCAAACGCTTCGCGGGGGTGAACCGGGGTCTTGTTGACAAGGCCCGTGGTCAATTCATGGATCCGAATCACGCAATTGACCGAATTGAGCGTCACAATCACCAAATGCTCCTGCGATTCATATTTGAGGAACGAAAGCCTCGACAAAAGATCTTCGGGCGACACAATCGGGTTAGATTTATCGCTCAGAATGTAACGGCCCGAAAGTTCCAGACAAGCAAGCACCTGCGCCGCCTTCACCTTGCCAAGACCCCGAATTTCGCGAATTTGGGCAAGCGAGGGCACCTGAGTCTGGTTCGAAAGAAAATCCGAAAGGCGCCTCGACAGCTCAAAAACATTGCAATCCTGGTTTCCGCTCCCTAAAATCAGGGCCAGCAGTTCTTCGTTTGTAAGGGCGGCTGCCCCGAACTTTTCAATCTTTTCGCGGGGCAAGTATTTGGAAACCGCTCTGTCATTCAACATCATCACGTTATGGTTCATGAAGTATCCTTTTTTGGAGGGTTATACTCTCTATACGCCAAATTCAGAAAAAATGTCTGATTTTGCCCCTTACTTTTTCTAATTTTGGTTCAAACTGAACGGAAGGTCCCCATGGAATTAGGCAAATACAATCACGCCCGAGTAGAAGAAATCATGCCCCAGGGCTATTACCTGGAACTTGAAACCGGCGGTCGCGTGCTGCTCCCCGGCAAAAAAGAAGAATTCAGCCTCCAAGAAGGCGAAGTGCTAGACGTATTTGTCTACATGGATTCCGAAGACCGCCCCATCGCGACCCTCGACAAGCCTTACGCTACCGTCGGTGAATTTGCCGTGCTCGAAGTCAAGGACGTGAACCGCATCGGCGCTTTCCTGGATTGGGGTCTGAATAAGGACCTGTTCCTCCCCTACAAGCAGCAGCTCGGCGAACTCAGGCGCGGTGACCGCTGCGTCGTGTACATTCTCGAAGACGACAAGAGCAACCGCATTGTGGCCACCGAAAAAATCAAGAGTTTCTTGGACCCCGACACCTCGGAACTCCACCTGGGTCAAAAGGTCCAGCTCGCCGCTTACGAAGTCACCCGCGACCATATCGATTTTCTTGTAGACTACCGCTACACGGGCCGCCTCATGGTCACTCCTAACACGCCACGCATTTACATCGGCGACACCATGGCGGGCTACATCCAGCGCTTTACCGCTGACGGCAAGATTACCCTGAACCTCACTCCCGTGGGCTACAAAGGAATCATGAAGAGCGAAAGCCCCGCCGCAATCATGCAAAAGCTCGAAGAAGCTGGCGGATTCCTGCCCTACGGCGACCACAGCGATCCCGAAGAAATCCGCCGCGAATTCGGCATGTCCAAGAAGACATTCAAGAAGATTCTGGGCACGCTATTCCGCGAAGGTCGTATTGACCTTTCTGACGACGGCTTCCGTAAAATCTAATTAGATTGCCGAGCTTCGCTCGCAATGATGTTTATTTATATTCCACCGGGACTTCGTTGTCGTTTAAGACACAAAGTTCAATGCGGCGGTTTTTCTTGCGACCGGCCTCAGTCGCATTCGAGGCCTTGGGCTGGCTAGAGCCATAACCACTTGCCGAAAGGTGCCCACGGTCAACGCCATGGTCGACCATGTAAAGGAACACCGTGTAGGCGCGCTGTTCTGAAAGCGTCTGGTTAAACTGGTCATCACCTTCGGAGCTGGTATGCCCCTGGATTTCAATACGGGCATCCGGGTTTTTCAATATGCCGGCCACCGCCTTGTCCAAAATCGCCATGGATTCCGGTTCCAGTTCGGCACTGCCTGCCTTAAAGTTCACTCCGGTCAATTCAACACGCGTGTCGTCGAACACCACCGTAAGGCCACCCGTGCTTGCCGTGGGCGAAACATAAGGAGTCGTACCGCATTCAAAGGGGCCCGTCACGCTTTCGCAGTAAATCGTATAAGTATCTTCGCGTGCAATATGGAACGTCACTTCGCCTTCGGAATCGGTCGTAACCGTGAACTTGTTCTTCGGGTTGTTCTGGCCCACGAAAGAAAGCTTCTTATGCGCTTGCGGTACATCCTGTTCGTTGGTGTATGTCACTGTAAGCACAGCATGAGTCTTGTTGGGCAATAAGTCGCGAGCATTTGCAGGCGCAACCAAAAGATTTACACACAAAACAGCGCTAAAAACGGGCAAAATGCCGAAACTGGACAATTTCACGGAATACTCCTCAAAAAGCGGGCCGAAAAATAGAAAAATATTTCTAAATTTGGACACGAAAAACAACACTCTCAAAGGAGCAAACATGAAGTTCGGAAAAATCGCAGCGGCTGCGCTCGCCATGAGCATTTCCGCATTTGCAGCTGACGCCACTGACAACATGACCCTCAAGGGCAATGTTCAGACTCAAGTCACCAAGTCCATCAACGACGAAGACAACAACTTCAGCAGCGGCTGGATTCGTGCCAACATCGGTGGCCAGTACAAGAGCGACAACCTGGACGGAACCATCATGCTCCGCATTTTCGCCCCGGAATTCGGCAACAAAATCAAGGACGGCGACGGCAAGACCACGAGCTATGACAAGATTCTGGCCGACCTCTACTGGGTGAACTACAAGTGGGCACTCAACGACAACAACCTGCTGAACCTGAAAATCGGTCGCTGGAAGACCGACTGGTCTCAGTCTACCCATTTCGGTACCTATGTCGACAAGGACTTGACCAAGCGCGGTCTCTGGATGCGCGATTACAGCCATAACGCTGTTGAACTCGGCTGGACGAACGGTCTCAACCAGTTGAACGCCATGGTTGCCGCCAAGAATGGTACTGCCAACCAGGGTTACGTACGTATCGAAGACGACATGAAGTTCACCTTCCCCCTGGAAGTCAAGGTCGCCTACCGTGCAAACTTGGTCGACGTAGTGCAGAACACCGCCTACATCACCCACCGAGTGGCCGCCTACGCCAGCTATGAATTCCTCCCGATTCTCCGTGCCTACGGTGAATACGCCTGCATTTACACTCAGGATGACGACCTGAATCCTGAAGTTGCCAACTACCTCGCCCCCGAATCCAAGTATTTCCAGCCGGGCATTTACTACCAGCCGTTCTACCTGGGCTTGGATCTTGCCCCGAAGAACAAGTTGGCAAGCACCTTCATCAACCACTTCATGGTGGAATGGGAATACATCAACAAGCGTGACAACCTTTACGGCGCCCCGAAGGGCACCTACGACGACTGGGCATGGACCGTTGCCTATGTCAAGAACGTTGGCAAGTCTAAAATTCAATTCAGCGTCTACAGCGAAAACGAAATGAGCGATGTGGGTCTCGCCTTCCGCCTGACCAGCACCATCAAGTAATTTTTGATTGTAATGCCAAATTGGTTTAAAAATTTTTCTTGGGAGAGAATGTTCGACTATATTGCCGAACGTTCCGTTACCCCCGTGAAGGTCGCGATCATCGCCGGAAAGTCGTTTCTGTACTTCCACGGACTGACCCGCGCGGCCGCACTCACCTACACGACTTTCTTGGCCGTGGTCCCGCTCCTGATTTTGCTGACATCGATTACGCTTGCAGTCGGATTCGGCAATTTCTTCTCGGACTACCTGCCGCACCTACTCAGTTTCTTGGACCTCGACTGGCCCGTCGACCCGATTATCACCATCGTGCAGAACGCCGAACACGTGCCTATCGGCAAGCTCGGGTTCATCGGTGCCATGGGTCTTTTCATCACGTTCATTCTCGCCTTCGGTAGCCTGGAGTCGAACTTTAACGTGGTGTGGGAAAACAAGGTGTCCCGCCCGCTCCATAAGCAGCTTCGAATCTATACCCCGCTCCTGCTTATCTTTGCAGGCATTATCGGTCTCTACGCCGGTTTCGTGAACCACATGCAAAGTGCCCTTTCGGTGATTGTCGTCGATGGCCTGCACTTTGACCCGTCGGTACTCAAGAGACTCATCAACGCGTTCTGGTACTTGACTTTTCACGGCGCATTCCTCTTGGTTATCTTCTTGACCCTGTACGCGCTGCCCGCCAGACCAGACCCCAAGAACTACACCAAGAAAAAGTTGCTTGTCTCTTCAATCGGCATTACCGTTCTCGCATGGATTTGCATTATCATCTACGTAAAGATCCTGATGCTTATCCAGACCATGCTCGTGACCCGTATGTCTATTTTCTACGGTTCGCTCGCCTTTATTCCTCTCATCCTTTTCTTGGTATTCGGCATTTGGACCATCGTTCTCTGCGGCAATTCCGTGGTGTGGACGATTTGCACCTGGCCCGAATCCAAGGACCGTATATGGAACTGGGAAGGAAGCCCTGCCGAAGGTCTGAACATGACCAAGGACCGGTTGTAATTCGGCTTCCGGATTTCAGAATTAAGATAGCGGCAATCTGGCCTAGAGCCATTTGCCGCTTTTTTTTATACATTGTATAAAAAAGGACTTTGCTTATGAAAAAGATTCTATTGCTCATCGTGGCCCTGGTGGCCTTCGCAAACGCAGAACTGCAGAGCGTAAAGTATTCGCCCGAAGAAAAGTCGAACGACGGCCTGAAGGCATTTATCGGCGTGAGCGGTGGTAACGTGCTCGTGGCCGATGATGGCGCCATTTTCGCGAACCTCCGCATCGGTCTGGACATTAACCCCCTGTTCTCCACTGGCGTGTGGGTGTCTAGACTACTGAGCGATGTGCGCAATTATAACGTTGCCGAAAAGCAGATGATTAAGTACATGTCCGTGGGCGGTTTCGTGGAACTGTTCCCGGTGCGCATCAACGACTTTTCCATTTCCGTGCCGATTGAAATCGGTGGCGGCGCCCTCTATGTAATGGAGCCGGACGACGAAGCTTTTGAATCCGAAGACTATTTCTTTACTGCCGACATGGCCGTACATTTCAACTACCGTGTCACGAAGATGCTTGAAGTGTCTATCGGTGGCGGCTACCGCATGTTCAGCGGCATTGAATCCAACAACCTCGAGAACTTGGACTTCTGCACTCCGTTTGGCGAACTGCGCTTTACGATTAGGGAGTAATGCCCGACTTTATTTCCATACGCGGCTGCAGGCTGCACAACCTGAAGAATATCGACGCCCAGTTCCCGCTGGGCAAGATAACGGTGGTATGCGGGCCTTCGGGCTGCGGAAAGTCAACGCTTGTGCTTGATACCCTGCACGGGGAATCCAAGCGCCGCTACTTGGAAACGCTTTCGCCGTTTGCGGCCGAATTGCTGGGCGGCAGGCGCATTATTCCGTTGGATAGCGCCGAAGGTTTGCCCGCAAGCCTTGCCGTGGGCCCGAGCCATGGCGAAACGCCCGCGAAGGCTTACGCATTGAGCATTTCGGAATGCGATTCGACTTTACGCGCCTTGTTTGCGGCGTACGCGAAGCCCGCCTGCCCCATTTGCGGAAAGCCCATGGAAAGCTTGAGCCGCGAAGACATGATTCGCGAGATAGCAAGTCTGCCGCAAGGGAGCAAACTGCAATTTTTTGCAAGAGTTGACGCCGAGAAGCGCGCGAATCTTGATAAGTTGGCAGCGGTATTTCTGGCGCAAGGTTTTACGCGAGCCATGGCAGATGATGTCAGCTATTCGCTTGCCGACTTGACTGAAAACGAAAAGAAGATTGTCCCGAAGGAATTCTTTATTGTCGTGGACCGCGTGATTGTCCGCGAGAACACGCGCACCCGCATTGCCGAAGCAGTCGATGGAGTCTTGAAGCTCACGCACGGCGAATTGATTCTAGACATCAACGGGAGCCGCAAACTTTTCAGCACGGTGCCGCGCTGCCCGGAACATGGAGCGCAGCTTTCGAGACCGCTCGCACCAGAAGACTTGTCGCCGTATTCCCGCACGAGCGTTTGTGAAAAATGTGGCGGCACCGGAATCATCGAAGACGGCGACAACAGCGAAGAATGCCCTGATTGCAAAGGACTTAGACTCAAGCAGAATTTTTTGAATGCGGCGATTGAAAGTAATTCAAGTGAAAATGAGCCGCGTAAAATCCGTACCACTTGGCAAGACATTTTAAGCACGCCTTTCGCGGAACTCGAAAGCCGGCTGCACGCCCTGTTTGACAATCGACTGTCGGCAAAGCAGCAACCCGCATTCCGCACATTGATTGACCGCATCCAGGCGATTGTCGACCTTAACATCGGTTACCTCACAGCAGGGCGTGCAGGCGCCACCCTATCGGGTGGCGAAGTCCAGAGACTTCGTCTTTCGAGCCTCAGCACCGGGCACCTGAACAATCTCTTGATTGTTCTCGACGAACCCGCCAGCGGTTTGCACCAGAGCGATGTCGAAGCCCTCTGGAAAGTTTTAAAGAAGGTGCAGTCCCGCGGCAACACGCTTGTCCTCATCGACCACAATCCCGCCCTCATCAAGAAAGCCGACTGGATCATTGAAATGGGTCCTGGCGCCGGCGAAAAGGGCGGCGAAATATTGTTGCAAGGAACCGCGAAAGAAGTTCTCGGCAATCCGGTATCGCCCACAGGGAATTGGATCCGCTTGCTCGACGAGAAAAGGAGATTCCCGGTCGAGCCGGGAATGACAAAGGGCAAGTCGGGAAAGACATCCGCAAAGAAAGCAGCGACTATCGATGTCGAAGACTTCGCAATGTTCGACATGCAGCCGGTCACCGCACATTTCCCGGTGCAAAAGTTCAGCGTCATCACAGGTCAGAGCGGTAGCGGCAAGTCCACCATTTTCTTCAGGAACCTCGCCCCACGTGCATCCAAGGGCGAATTCGAAAGTCTCGGCATCCAAGCTCTATCGATTCTTTCGACAGGTGATTTCCACGGAAACCGCCGCAGTACCGTCGCCTCGGCCATCAACCTGAACACGATTCTCCGCGACCTTTTCGCGAAGCTCCCCGAAAGCAAGGTCCGCGGCTACACCGCTAGCAAATTCGCGACGCACGCCCCCGGGGGCCGCTGCGAAAACTGCAAGGGCGAAGGCGTTATCCTCGACCCCGCGGGCTACGAAGAGTCCGAATGCCCCGTATGCCTCGGCAGACGCTTCAAAGACGAAATTCTCGAAGTCCGTTTCAAGTCGCTTTCCATTGCCGACATCTATGACCTAGAAGTCGGCGACGCCTACAAATTGTTCATTAATATGAAGCCTTTCGCCGACAAGCTCAAGCCGCTCGTAGACACTGGCCTCGACTACCTGAAACTCGGACAAACCACGTCGCACCTTTCCGGCGGCGAACGCGCCAGGCTCCGCCTTTCCATTGCGCTCGCCCGAGCCAAGGCGCCGAATACGCTTTTCCTTTTCGACGAACCCGCCCGCGGCCTCCATCAAAAAGACATCCAGCATCTACTCAACCTGATTCGCGGCCTCACCGAAGCGGGCCACACCGTCATCGCCATCGAACATGCGCAAGACTTCGTGAACGCCGCCGATTACGTGGTTGAACTTTCGCGCAAGTAACGCGCGATTTATTTTCGATTTTACTTCAGAGATTTCTTCGCGGTTTCCAGCGTTTCAATCACCTTGTCGCACCAGGCGTCGAATTCGGGATCTTCTTTCTGGAATTCCGGATGGGCTAGCACGTTTGCGATAGTGCGGCGGATTCCCTCATCAAAGCGGACTTCGGCGCGAAAATTCGACACGGCACGCTTGAGTTTGGAATTGTCAAACACCACGGAGTTCGCCTTGTCGCCGATGAGGCTCCCAGTCAAATCGTAGTCACTTACATCCGCAAGGAACTGCGAAGACACGTAGTAGGGCTTGAGTTCAACACCCAGCGCATCGGCAACCGCCTTGTAAATCTGGTTCCAAGTGAGCGTTTCGTCACTCGTAATCTGGAACGATTCTCCGATGGCATGGACGTTACCCATCAGGCCCACAAAGCCCCGAGCAAAGTCAGTATTGAAAGTCATTGTCCAGAGGCTGGTGCCGTCGCCGTGAATAATCACGGGCTTGCCTTCGAGCATGCGCTTTGCCACCTGCCAGCTGCCGTTCTTGCCGTGAACACCCAGCGGGATGCTGCGTTCGTCGTAGGTATGGCTCGGGCGCACAATCGTAATGGGGAAACCTTCTTCGCGGTACTTGCGCATTAGGAATTCCTCCCCCGCAATCTTGTTGCGGGAATATTCCCAGTACGGATTCGCGAGAGGCGTGCCCTCGGTAATGCGATAATCCGAAAGCGGTTTCTGGTAAGCGCTCGCAGAACTGATGTACATGAACTGCTTGGTATTTCCCTTGAACAGGCGGTAGTCGCGTTCCAGCGCACTCGGATGAAATACGATGAAGTCGCAGACGACATCGAACTGCATGCCCTTGATTTTTTCAGCAACAGCAGCTTCATCGTAGATATCCGCCTGAATGATTTCAACACCTGCGGGGATGTCTTCTGCAGGGCGATTTCCGCGATTAAGCAGGTACAGTTTCCAACCCTGAGCCACCGCAAGGCGCGTAATCGCCATGCTGATGGTTCCTGTACCGCCGATAAAAAGTGCGTTCATAAGAAAACAAATAGTAATTAGGAATTAAAAAGGAATGTGTGATGTGAAATGTGAGATGACAAATCCAAAATTATTCATTTCACACTTGTACTCTCACTTCGCTCAAGTACCAAATGCTAGGTTCGGCCATGTTCAAGCAAGCTTGACCGCGGCACTCACCTTACGCATTTTTCACATTTTTACAGTTTTGCATGTGCGGCGATGGTGTAAATCGCGGTCACGTCCTTTGCCTTGAGAGGCACGAAACCCCAGCCGTCACCCGGATTCAGCTTTTCAACCAGCTTCGGGATATCTTCTTCTTTTGCGCCGAGTTCAGCAAAGTTGATGGGCATACCGATAGAATGCAAGAAACGGCGGAAAGCCTTGATGCCCTCGAGGGCGGTCGCCTTCGGGTTCTCGAAATTCATCTCGCAACCGAACACGCGGGTGGCCATCTGGGCAAAGCGCATCACGTTGTGGTCCACCACATATTCCATCCAGGCGGGCATAATGACCGCAAGGCCCGCGCCATGGGCGCAGTCGTAAAGCGCCGAAAGTTCATGTTCGATGGCGTGGCTGTTCCAGTCCTGACTGCGCCCGCAGCCCACAACACCGTTGTGGGCTACCGTCCCCGCCCACATGATGTTCGCACGGACCTGGTAGTTGGCGGGGTCGGCAATGGCGCGCGGGCCCTCCTTCACCATCGTTAAAAGCACCGCTTCGCACAGGCGGTCGGTGATTTCCACTTCGAGCGTATTCGTGAAGTAGCGTTCAAACACATGCGCCATGATGTCGGTGATGCCGCAGGCCGTCTGGTAGGCCGGCAACGTGCAAAGGAGTGCCGGATTCTGTACCGCGAACTTCGGGCGAATATGTTCGCTGCTCGCCCCGCGCTTGAGCATGCCGTCTTCCTTGGTAATCACGGAGTCGCCGCTACCTTCGGAACCGGCCGCCGCAATGGTCTGCACCACGCCAATCGGGAGAGCCGCTGCCGCCGAAGCCTTGCCCTCGTAAAAATCCCAAAAATCGCCCTTGTAGGGAACACCCATCGCAATGGCCTTGGAGCTATCAATCGTGGAGCCGCCGCCCACCGCCAAAATAAAATCAATCCCATTTTCGCGGACAATTTCAATACCCTTGTACACGAGCGAATCGTGCGGGTTCGGCTTCACGCCGCCGAGTTCCACATGCGGGATACCAGCCGCATCGAGGCTAGCCTTAACGCGGTCAATCAAGCCCGAACGCACCGCAGAACCCCCACCGTAATGAATCAGCACCTTGGTGCCGCCATACTTTTTCACGAGTTCACCGCATTCATTTTCGCGGTTCATACCAAATACGAATTCTGTGGGGCTGTAAAAGTTGAAATTATCCATGTTTATCCTCTTGTTTCTCCTAAAAATACAAGAAAATCCCGCCAAAAAGCGGGATTTTCACAAGAATTCCGTTCACAAGCGGAACCATTCCCTTTATTACCAGAAATGAACGCCAACTCCCAAATAAACGCGATGATACCATTCTTTTTCGACCGAAGGTTTTTCTTCTGAAGGATTATAGCCTATCGTCTCGATATCGGGAGCGTAATAAATTCCCATATACCGAAATTTCAAAGTCATGTAAGTGGCTCCTTGGAAATCGCCGGGCCTTTTAGACATCCAAAAACGGAAATCCACTTGCAAGCCAGTCGTAAAAAGATCATACCAACCCACAAACGGCTGAAACTTTAGCCACTTGTTTTCATACACATCTATACCGGCTGTAATGAAAAACGCATCCGAGAACTTTCCTCCCACAAACATTGATGGCGTCACAATGAGTCGCGATATCTGTACGGGAACACCAAATAACGTTTCACCAAGCAAAAACGCCTCTATACCAAATCCACCAGTATAAAACTTTTCCTCATAATAATTGCTGAATTGATTATCTTCATACAGGTCAAGTTCTTTATCTTGACCAAGAACAACCACACAAAAACAAAGAATAGCAAGAAAAACATTCCTAACCATACACATTAAATATAAAACAAAAATCCCATAAAAAAAAATCCCCGGCACAAAGCCAGGGAATTTTGAAAGAGCTTTCTTTCTACGCGTTAGAGCCGAGCGCTTGGATTACGTCGTGCCGTGAGCAACAAACGCCTCGTATTGCGATTACATCGCATAAACTGGAGCCTCAACAATAGAAACAAGTAAACTTGTTTCTGCTGTACTCGGCTTAGGTTTATTTAACGAGGCGTGGTTGCGAGATAATCGGCTCCTGTATAAGGATTCTGTTGAGTTTAGCCATCCCGTGAGCCACAAGCGACTCGTCCTAACGAGTCGTGGTGGCGAGAGCGAGGCGATATCACATTCTTGTTTATGCGATAGAGCCGAGCGGTCTTATTAGGTCGTATATTCGGCGTTGATCTTAACGTAGTCGTAGCTCAAGTCGCAAGTGAATGCGCTAGCGCTAGCATGACCGATGTTAAGAACGAGCGTTACTTTGTATTCACGCTGGCGGACTACCGCACGCAGAGCCTTGGTCTGTTCTTCGTCGAGCTGCACCGGGCGGCCGTTAGAAAGCACCTGCACGTCGCCAAAGAAAAGGTCCGTCTGTTCGGCGATCATGTTGCAGCCACTGCTACCTGCGCTGCTCAAAATGCGGCCCCAGTTCGGGTCTTCGCCGAACATAGCGCACTTGGCCAAGTTAGACGTACCAATGAAGCGAGCCATGCGCAAAGCCTCTTCGTGGCTTTCGGCCTTTTCGATGCAAAGTTCAATCAGCTTGGTTGCACCTTCGCCGTCGCGAACGATATCCTTGGCCAGTTCCTTCATCACAAGCATCAGTGCGGCGCGGAATTCGCCCTGTTCGGAGAGCGTTAAATCTTCGTACTTGAGGCCGCTCATGCCGTTAGCCAGGAGAATGCAAGTGTCGTTCGTGCTGGTGTCGCCATCGACCGTAATCGCATTGAAGGAATCGGCGATATCGGCGCGGAATTCAGCAAAGAAATCGATCGGCAAAGCAAGGTCAGTAGTAATAAAGGCAAGCATCGTAGCCATGTTCGGGTGAATCATGCCCGAGCCCTTGCAGGCGCCACCAATCGTCACCACACCCTTTTCGGTCTGGATTTCAACGGCATGGCTCTTGAGCGCAAGGTCAGTCGTGAGGATTGCGCGGCCAAATTCTTCAGAAGCGTCGGCATGGAGCTTTTCGACAAGCTTCGGGATACCGGCTTCAATCTTGTCCATCGGCATCAGGTGGCCGATCACACCGGTGCTGCAAACGAGCACGCTCTTCGGAGTAAGCTTCAAGGCTTCTTCGGTAAGGACAGCCATGCGTTCTGCATCGCGCAAGCCCTGTTCGCCGGTACAGGCGTTTGCGTTACCGCTGTTCACCACAACAGCAGAAGCAAAGTGGGCATGTTCAAGAGCAGCTTTGTCATAAAGCACCGGAGCAGCCTTCACCTTGTTCGTTGTAAACACGGCAAAGCAACGTGCAGCCTTTTCACTCTTCAAAAGAGCCATGTCAGCGTTACCGCTGGCCTTAATGCCTGCACAAATACCAGATGCGGTGAACCCCTTCGGGGAGCAGACGCCGCCTTTTTCCAATACAGTGTACATAGAATCTCCTATTGTTTTTTACCCCCTAAATTATAGCAAAAAAGCGACTATGTTGAACAGCCCCCGCTTCTGCTCCACAAAAAAATTCTAATTTAAGGTCATGGCTAAAACACCCTGTACTAAAGAAACTTACGATAAGATGGTTGAACGTTACACCTTCCTCAAGAAGGTCGAACGTCCCCGTGTTGTAGATGAAATGGAAGAAGCCCGCAAGCAAGGCGACCTGAGCGAAAACGCCGAATACCACGCCGCCAAGGAAATGCTGGCTCATATTGACCTGGAACTTCCCAAACTGGAAGACCAGATTTCCAATGCAATCATCGTTGAATTTGACGCTAACTCCGACACCGTCCGCTTCGGCGCCACCGTCACCGCTAAAAACCTCGCTACCAAGAAGGAAGTGGTCTATCAGCTGGTGAGCCCCGAAGGCGTTGATCCGATGAACGGTAAAATCAGCTTCAAGAGCCCCATGGGTTCCGCTTTCATGGGCAAAAAGAAGGGTGAAATCGTCGAAGTCGTCACCCCCAAGGGCAAGAACCGCTTCGAAATCGTCGACTTCAAGTAAGCTATGATTCTAGCCCTCATCGGCAAAGACCAGTTTTCCAAGGACAAGCAGGTCGACAAGTTCCTGACCGATGCCCTTGGAGACCGCAAGAACGACCCGCTGTCTAAGCAGGTCGTGTATGCCACCGACACGAACATTCCGTCGGTTGCCGGGCTCATTATGGAAAGCTGCGGCGCCGTTTCGATGTTTGCTCCGGAACAGGCGGTGGTCGTCCGCAATGCCGACGCCATGAAGGCCGATGAATCCAAGGCACTCGCCCGCTGGCTTAAAGACGCCCCCGATTGCAAGCTGTTGCTCGATTTTGACGAACTCCGCGCAACTTCGGAACTCTACAAGATTCTGCAAAAAGTCGGCAAAATCGAAAAGTACGAAGAACCCAAGCAGTACAAGATGCAGGAATGGATTGCATCGAACGTACCCGCCCACTTCGGAAAGCCGATCGAGCCCGCCGCCAGCCAGTACCTGGCCGACGCCTTGGGCACCGACACCAAGCTCGTTTGCGAAGAGTTGGAAAAGGTCCTTACCTACGACCCCGACTGTGCCAAGTTCACCTACGATCTCGTGAAGACGATGATTATGCCCCGCCGCGAAATCCCGCCTTACGAAATCCTGAATTTCTTCGGCATGCGAGACGCCGTGGGCTTTACCCGCAAGCTTCACGAATTCCTTTACAACAACAGCAGCAAGAATGCCGACGCCATCAGCCTCGTGAATGCGCTTTACAGCCATTCCATCGACCTGCTGAACTTCATGTCGCTCACCGCCAAGAAGATGAGCGCCGAAGACGCCGCCAAGGCATTAGGCAAGAACTATTTCTTGTTCTGCAAACAGGGCAACGCTGCCGAATGTTGCCGCCGCTGGGGCAAGCCGCTCCTCTGCCGCGTAATTCGCCGTCTTGCCGACCTCAACTACGAATTCAAGAGTTCGAGCTGGACTGTGACAAGTCAGGAACTTGCCCTCGCCGCATTGGTGGTGAGATAGCCCCGAACTTTGAACTAAACAATTCTCTACTATATGAAAAAAGCATCGGCATTGCCGATGCTCTTTTTTAAATGCTGTAAACTAGATTAATTCCAACCGCCTTCATCTTCTTCGATATCCGGAGCGGCCGGAGCATCAGACGATTCAGACTTAGGCTGTTCCTGAGCAGGCTGCGGCTTGGGTTCCACAATCGGAGTTTCACCTTCGCCCGGTTCAGTCGTGGTCTGAGTCTTCTTTGCAGCCGGGGCACCCTTGACATCGGGAGAGGCTTCAGAAAGTTCGACAGAGCCCACATAGTTACGAATGATACGCGGAGTCACGAAGATAATCAGGTCTCGCTTAGTGACAGCCTTACGGCTGTACTTGAAGAGGTTACCGAGCAGCGGGATATCCTTGAGGAACGGAATACCGGATTCACTTTCGGTATTTTCGTTACGGGTAAGACCACCGATCACGACCGTTTCACCGTCAGCCACCACGACCTTGGTCTTGGCTTCCTGAGTACTGATCACCACCTGGCCCTTTTCGTCGTAGCCGTAAGAGTTGTTTTCCGGGTGCAGGTCAAGCAAAATGCGGTTGTCGCCAGAAACGTGCGGAGTCACAGTCAGCTTGATACCGGTTTCCACGAGCTGCGTCGAAGATTCACCACTATCGTCAATCACGCGGATAGACACCTTGTCGCCCATGAACACCTGAGCTTCGGTATTGTCGAGAGTCGAAACCTGCGGAGAAGCGAGCACTTCGGTAGAAGCGTCACCCATGATGTTCGAAATAGCAATCTGCAAGTTGTTATCCAGCAAACTTGCGGTAATAGCAGTCGTAGCATTGCCCACTGCCGGCGAAGCACCGCCATTCGGCAAAGAATGAATTGCAGCACTGGTACGGGTATCGCCCGAGTTGCTACCCGTCGGAGTAGTAACCGTTCCCGGAGTAAGGGTCTGTGTACCCATTCTTGCGGTCCAGTCCACACCGAGTTCGCGAGCACGTTCGCTATTCACGACCACGAGCTTAGCCGTAATCATAATCTGGAGCGTTTCGACATCGAGTTCGGTCAAAGCCTTTTCCATCTGCTCAATCTTGCCATCGGTATCGTACACAATGATCGAGTTCGTGCGTTCCACCGTCGTAATACGGCCGCGGCTAGACTTCATACTTTCGAGCACCTTCACCAATTCTTCAGCCTTGGCATGGTGAACCTGGAAGTTCTTACGGACAAGCGGAGCATTCTGTTCGGCCTGGGCTTCTTCATCGGCAATCTTCTTCTGCTTTGCCTGGTAAGTCGCAGAGCGCTGAATCAAGATGTACTTGTCTTCGATGATCCAAGTCAAGTCGTTCATGCTACAAACGATGTCGAGCGTTTCTTGCCAAGTCTTCTTGGTCACCTTGAGGCTTGTCTTACCCTTGACTTCGGGAGCAAGGATAATGTCCACACCGGCAATCACGGAGACAGAGCTGAACACGGCTTCGAAGTTCATGTCGACGAAACTGAAGTCATACAATTTCTTGTTGGGGGTTTGCACCGAACCTTCGGCAGGAGCGCTCCATGCAGTAGTGAGACCCACCACCAAGAGAAGAACAGTAAGGATTTTTGTCATCTTTTTCACTTTTGACCCCCAAGTTTATCGGGAAGACCCATGGAGTAGCGACGGCTCACCCCGAATTCCTGGATCAGGAAGAGAACGTCAGTTTGTGTGATTTTAAGTACTTTACCGTTGAGAATCTTGTCGCCTTCTTTGACGGTGTACGAAATAGACGGATTCTTGGATTCAACAAGAATGGCTACCGGCACATCCGATTCCCAAATGATACCCACCAGTTCAACCTGGTCAATATTAATACCTTCTTCGACTAGGCCATCGACTTCGACGAACGGGTCGCGACGGCCAAAGGAACTGTAAGTCACGCGATCTTCATAGAGACCATCGAGCTGACTACCAATCTGCTGGGCGTTGGTCGAGAGATTTGTACCACGTTCCTTGTCAACCTGTTTCAGGCGTTCTTCCTGCACAGAAGAAAGTTCATCAAAGAATCCGACGGCGCGACGGTCGACGTAGCCGACCTTGTTGCCGGACTGCACCTTGCGATACAGGCCCTTCATGTCGAGGCTCACGAGACGGTCGCCAAACACAAGGCGCTGCATCACCTGAGAGTTTTCATTCGGGGCGGCGTAGAATTCCGTTTCGTCGGCAACCACAATCAGTTCGCGAACAACAGGACGCAGGTGGAATGTCTGCGACCCAGAAATAATCTTCTTGCTACCCTTGTCAAGATTCTTGACAAAGGCGTCGAAATTCGGCTTGTCTTCAGCAGACTTCATCCAGTCACGAATGAAGATGCCCTTGGGCTGTGCAGACCAGAACATAAAGCCATCCCTGTTGATTCCCTTCTCGGAAATCTGCAAGACGAACACGCCATCTTGCACCAAGATAGCCGGCTGCACAGAGTTCTTCAGCTGCACCTTGAGACCATTAGCGCCCCAAGTCACAGACTTAACGATAGAGCCAGCACCGATTCTAAACACGGGCGATTTCTGCGGTCCAGCAAGACCAATCGTAATGGTGTTATTCTTGTCGATGCTAGAAACATTCTGCATGACGATATTTTCGTCGGCGACAATGCGGAACTGTTCCAAGCCAGAGCCAATGAGCACCGTCATTTCTTTAAGCTTCGGAAGCAGAGCCGAAATAGCACCGCCTTCGGCAATCGCCTTGTCAATTTGCTTCTGCTGTTCAGCAAAAAGCTTTTCCTGTTCCTTGGCAGCCTTTTCGGCGGCCTTCTTTTCTTCGGCAAGGCGTTTCTTTTCTTCGAGAGCAGCCTTCTGGGCAGCCTTCTTCTCTTCGGCCAAGCGCTTCTTTTCTTCGAGGGCAGCCCTTTCGGCAGCCTTCTTATCTTCGATAGCCTGCTTTAGAGCGGCCTTCTTGTCGAGAACAGCCTGCTTTGCAGCAGCCTTTTTCTCTTCAGCCAAGCGTTTCTTTTCTTCGAGGGCGGCCTTCTTTGCAGCCTTCTTTTCTTCAAGAGCAGCCTTTTCAGCGGCCTTCTTGTCAAGAGCGGCTTGCTTATCGGCAGCCTTCTTGCGGTCAGCAAAGAGCTTCGAAAGCGTCCAGGACTTACCGCCCTTGCTCTTGAGCTTGATCAAGAAATTCGACTTGTCCAAGGCGATTTCATTCTTGTCAGAAGAAATCGAGGCGCCCACATCCATTTCAATTTTCAGGAACGGAACACCCTTGTAGGCATCCTTGAAAACTCTCATGGACTTCACGAACTTGGAGCTAGCATCGACATCGTAGCTGCCTTCGCCAAGAGCGAACGACGTTTCAGAGAAACCGACCGTCAATTTCTTAGAAGAAGCATCGTACTTCTGGAAGAATGTCGGCAAGTTCTGTGAAGACGCAAAGGCGAATACCACTTGGCAGCCCTTTGCATTGCAATCGAAACGCACATCCTTAATCTGGGCGGCGCTAGCAAATGCGGTAAAGGCAAGCAACAAAAGAAGAATTTTCATTTTCATCATTTGCCTACCTTTTTCGACGTGTACGTTGTCAGGTTGAACGTGACCGACATAGTAATCGGCGTCCAGCCGTGAGTTTCAGACTTTTCGATTTCGGCCTTGATACCCGAATAACGGTTCAAGCGAAGGTTCGTAATCGCAGTCGGGTAATTGAAGTTTGCAATTTCTGCAAACAGGTAACCCAGCATGTGGTAACCCGAATTGACCGCGATAGAATAGCGGTTTTCAATATAGTGTTCCTTTTCGGCACGGCCTTCAGGATTAAACTTCTGAATCTGCACCATGGAACTACGAATCACCGCGTAAAGGTCCTGCAAACGCAGCGGCACCTTTTCTTCTTCAGGGAACATTTCCTTCAGCTTTTCGAAATCCTTTTCGGCCTGAGCGAGTTGCATTTCGAGTTCAGCCACACGATGCTTCTTGGCGTTAATCTTGTCCAATTCAGCCTGAGCCGACTGGAGATTGCGTTCCAAGGATTCTCGCTGAGCGGTAAACGGATCCCACACATAGTTATATACCATGTGCGCGGCAACCATAATCAAAAGGCACACGACTATGGCATATACGTTTCGTTTGTCTTTAAGATCTATCTTACCCATTATCACCCTCCCCAAGGCCAAGGTCCCTATTGAGGATTACCTTGATGGTGAAATTATAGGCTTCTTTCCCGTCCTGTTTCGAGGTCGAGATGGTCACCAACGAAACTGACTGAATGCTCGCCTGTTTCTCGAGTTTCACCATGTATTCGGCGACTTCCGAGAAGTCATAAGTGACGCCACGCATTTCAAGATCGAATTCACCCATCTGGTTAATGCTTGTGATCCACATGTTAGGAGGAAGCACCGACGAGATATTTTCGAACAAAATAACCCAGCGTTTCTTGCTGACCTGGATAGACTTGAGCGCGTTGATCTTCGTATTGATCACGCCCTGTTTCTGTTCGAGGTCGCTAATCTTGGAAAGCAACGGACGTTCGCGCTCCACTTCTTCTTGAACACGCGACAGTTCTTGGCTCAATCCGTTAATGGTTTCAGTAACGTAACCTTGCAACATGACCACAGCTACAATTGCAACAAGCAGTGCAACTGTAGGCCAAATGATGCGACGGTCAGTTACCCATGTAAAGTCTTTCTGCTTCTTGCGGTATTCCGGAGGAAGCAGGTTAATGGAAATGGCCAAGGCATTTCTTGTGGGTTCTTTTTTCGTAGACGCCATTAGAATTTCCTCATAGCCAAGCCCAACGCAGGGGCGTAAATATTAGACAAGGCAATAGAGAGTCCGCCTTCGCCAAACACCTTGGAATCACAGGGCACGAGCCTGAACGGGTTCACCGTATCAGTTTCAATGCCAGCGTGTTCCGAGATAAATTCCCTCAGACCAGGGGCGGCGGCTCCACCTCCACCCAACAAGATTTTGTCGAGCGGTTTAGAATCTTCAGAAGACGAGAAGTAGCGGATACCGATATCGATCTGCGCCATCAGGTCCTCGTATGCCAGTCGGAGCGCGGCTTCGACTTCTGCTTCAGAGAAACCGTCCACTACGGACAAGTCTCCCTTGCTTAAAATTTCATGACATTTTTCAGAATCAATACCCAAGTTCATGCAGGTCTTGCTGATGACCATATCAAGCGAACCACCGGCCATGGCACGCATGGAGTGGAACTGGCCATCTTGAACAAAGGCAACACTCATCTTCTTTTCGCCGATATTGAAAATTGCAACTGTCTTGTCTTTTTCGGAGTCTTCCACCGTTGCAATGTAAGCATTTAGCAAGCCAAAAATATCGACATCCAGCGCCGACAGTTTGAGCCCGCGGCGATTAAAAAACTGCGCCCAGGAGTCCAAAAGCGCGCTCTTTGCGGCCACCACGTTCACTTTAACGTCGTCACCTTCACGAGAAAAGATTTCATAGTCGATCACGTTGTCCTGGTCATCGAAGGGAGGACGGGACTGGGCGGTCTGAAGAATAATAGCGGCTTCGTTACCGTTTTTCGGAACTTTGACAGAGACTCGGTCCACCAGCACACCACCGGCGCCAGCTCCACAGTTTACCGAGGCGACAATATCGCAGGAATCGTCGATCGGGTGACGAATCAGAAGCTTCGCCATTGCTTCGGCGAGCAGTTCGGCACCATCTTTTTCGCGTTTGCCGTCCTTATCGGTCGGCGCGTCCCCTTCGCGAACCTGGATTTCACCGTTTACGATGCAGCCATCCGGCACTCGTTCCAAGTCGGCATCCAAAACAATCTTGTTTCCGCTCGTGCCATGCAAAACTTTTACGTACTTGATGCTGTAATGACCAACATCAATACCGACGGTTTCGCGTAAGCCACGGATTTTAGAAATCAATCCTAAAGCCAAAGTTAACTCCGATTGTAAAACATTTCCTTACTAATTCTACCTTTAAAATGGCCGAATGTCAAGCGAAAAATTCATCTAAGTCATTGAAAATGAACTACTTAGACCTGTTTTACCCACTTTTTTGACTCTTTTTTGGATTTACTTAGTTCAAAAAGGTACTGAAGCACCCTTTCCTGGGTCCAACCGAACTTACCACGGAAAGAGGCTGTAAGGCAATAATAGTTGGGGAAATCCTTGTTTTTCTGCCCCAAATTGCGCAAAATCTCAATTTCCACGTCTTCGTCACCGAAGCTCGGGAGCTCAAACTGGATACGCATGTGCTGTCCCGGATAGCACTCCTTGGGCAGTCCAATCATGATACCGCCAGCAGAAAGATCGAGCAAAGTCCCATACAGGGTTTCGCCGTTTTCGAATATGGCAGTCACAGGGAACGCAACCTGTTCACGAACCCAGCGACGCAGCTGGCGCTTATCCAGATCCGCAGAATGATGTAAAACAAAATTTGCAGAATCGTCTAAACGGCGGATTTGAAGCGTGGTCGAATAAATGGCATCGTCCGGGCGAGTCCAGCGGATGCGGATGTCTCGTCCGACAAAAGACTTGGCAGGGCCGTCACTGCCATCGTAAGTGATAGCCCATTCCTTTTCGGTACGCCAGACAATCTCGGACCTCTTGATCAAGGTCCCGTTTTCCGGAAACAAGTCAATTCGGTCACCCACATTAAATTGTCTTGTCGAATAAATTTCAGACAAAGGATTAGACGCCGTAAAATTCATCTTGTTGCGCAAGCGCTCTACAGCTTCCACGGTCTCATCGCGCACATCAAACACGTTTCGAACATCGTAGAACGTAGTAACAGCCTGTTCAAAAAGACCCGACGAATTCAGGATGGCATCCTTATTTTCAAAGGACGACATTCTGATTATTTTGTCCAAAGTCCTTTTTTCTTTGTCAGAAAAACCGAATGCAGCGACCTTGACATCAAAAACCTGGGTTCCAAACATTTCTTCGTGTTCACGACGACGATTAATGCAATGAACTTCCCACAGTGCAAACAAAGCAAAGAATAAGAAAATGATTAACGCCGCCCACACCAAATAAAGCGGGTCGGGCGGGAACTTAGGCGGCCATTCAGGCAACCATCCAGATAACCATTCCATTATTCCGTGCATCTAAGATCCTTAGAGTTTTGTCCACACTCCGCTAACGAAGGTAGCCAAAATCGAAGACGGAAGAGTCTTGCCAAGCAACGGAGAATTGCTCACGTGGCCGGCGAAATCCTTCTTGGAAACTTCGTGCGGCTTGTTCGGATCGAGAATCACGATGTTCGTCATCTTTTGAGTATTCGCATCAAAAGCCGACTTCGCGCCAACCAGCTTTGCAGGGGCAAGCGACAGGAGTTCAATCGCACGAGCCTCGCCCACTCTAGAGCTCAGTTCCTTCCAAATGGCCGGAAGAGCAATTTCAAGAGAGAGTGCACCCGGCACAGAATCTTCAAAGTTCACTTCGGTATCCTGTCCAAGCACCGGCGTGTGGTTCACGCTGATTGCATTCACCGTTCCGTCTTCGATACCCTTCCACAAAGCTTCGCGATCTGCAGCAGAGCGGATCGGCGGCAGAATGTGGTATGCGGAATCCAAAGTTTCCAGACAGGAATCATCCAGAAGCAAATGGTACAGGCCGACATCGCACGTGACATCGATACCCTTCTTACGGGCTTCGCGTACAAGGTCAAGCGTTTCGCCGCAAGTCACCTGCTTAAAGTGCACCGGCACCTGCAAGAAGCGAGCCATTTCAAGCACCGTATGGGCTGCAATGGTTTCTGCAATACGCGGAATGCCCTTCATGCCGAGCATGTCGGAGTAGGCACCTTCGTGAACGCAGCCATGCTTGCGCAACGACTTGTCCATGGGCTGGAAGAAGAAACGCTTGCCCGTCATTTTGCCGTATTCCATGGCAAGGCGAATAAAACGAGTCGAAGGAATCGCTTCGCCGCCATCACCAAAGCCGGCAACGGATTCGTCTTCGGCAAGTTCCATCATTTCGGCGAGGCTATCGGAACCGAAGCCCTTGCTGTAGGCGCCCAGGAACTTGATGTCGAAACGGTTGGCGAAGTTATATTCCAAATCGGGAGAGTTCACGCGGAACTTCATTGCCGAAAGTTTGTCAGCATCGTCAATCGGATTGGCGGCACTTTCGTACAAGGCGCCGCAAAAACCGCCACGGTGCAAGGCATCGAGGCCATCTGCAAACGTGTAGACATCATCGCGGAGTGGTTCCATAAAGTCAACGCCCAAACCAAACAAGGCCGGCATTACCAAGGCGCCGTTGCAATCAAACTCTTCTGTAGCTAAGCCCTTTCCTTGTTCAAAAGAGACTTCTTTTCGATCTTCAAAAGACTTGCCGTTCCAAACTTTCGCATTCTTGAGGACGAGATTCTTGACATTCAATTCCTTATGCATTTTCATTTGCACGACCTCCAGCCAAAAGGTAAAGCACTGCCATACGCACGGCAACGCCGTTAGTCACCTGATCCAAAATCACGGAATGTTCACCGTCAGCGATATCGCTATCCAGTTCAACGCCGCGGTTGATCGGACCCGGGTGCATCAAAATGACCTTGTCCTTGGCTTCAGAAAGGACCTTTTCTGTGATACCGAAGAAATTGCGGTATTCGCGCATGCTCGGGAGGAGAGCATCGTCCATACGTTCCTTTTGCAAGCGGAGCGCAATCACGGCATCGGCATCTTCGACAGCCTTATAGACATCGGATTCCCAAGAGACGCTACCAGCGAGTTCCTTGTACTGCAGAAGTTCGGTATTGCGCGGCACCAGCGTGCTCGGACCGCAAAGCGTTACGTGAGCACCCATGGTGGTCATGCCCCAGATGTTGCTGCGGGCCACGCGGCTGTGGCGGATATCGCCTACGATAGCCACCTTCTTGCCTTCGAGCGTTCCAAGCTTTTCTTCGACCGTGAGCATGTCCAAGAGGGACTGCGTCGGATGTTCGTGGGCGCCGTCACCGGCATTCACGATAATGGCGTTGCTGTGTTCGGCGAGGAACTTGGGCACCCCAGTCCCCTTGTGGCGGACCACAACGATATCAATCTTCATCGATTCGATGTTGCGGAGCGTGTCGACCAGCGTTTCGCCCTTCTTCACACTGGAGTTCGAGCTCGCGAAATTCACCGTGTCGGCAGAAAGACGCTTTTCGGCAAGTTCAAAACTGGTGCGGGTGCGGGTACTGTTCTCGAAGAACAGGTTCACAACGGTCATGCCGCGAAGGCTCGGAACCTTCTTGACCGGGCGTTCCAAAATTTCGCGGAACTGCTTGGCGTTATCCAAGATAGTACGAATATCGGACTTGGATACTCCCTGAAGTCCGAACAAATGCTTGATCTGAAGTGCGCTCACGTTATCCCTCCACCTCTACGAGGTATACAGAATTTTCTTTGTCAATCGGTTCGATTTGCACGCGGACTTCCTGGTCCTGTGCGGTCTCGACCGTAAGTCCTACGCAATCGGGCGCGATCGGAAGTTCACGGTGGCCGCGGTCCACGAGCACGCAAAGGCGAATCGCCGCCGGACGTCCGAGGTCGAGGATTGCCTGCATGGCTGCACGCACCGAGCGACCCGTGTAAAGCACGTCGTCCACAAGGATTACCGTCTTGCCTTCGACTGTAGCAGGCATTTCGGTAATGCGCATTTCGCTAGAACCCATGTGGGTGCGATAATGGAAGTCGTCGCGGTAAAAAGTCGCATCGAGGCTTCCCATCGGGACGGTCTTGTTAAACTTTTGACTTAAGCGCTCGCAAATCTTTTTCGCGAGAGGGATTCCGCGGCTTGCCATGCCGAGCACCACCATGTCATCGGCAGTCGGATGCATCTTGGCAAGCTTTGCTGCCATTTCGTCGAGGGCGAATTCCATCGCCTGCGCAGACAGCAATTCTCTGATCTTTTTGCAGTTGTCTTTCATATAGGTATCAGGTTTCAGGTAACAGGTTTCAGCCTTGCCTTAATTTTCACACTTGAATGTAGCATTTTTTATGGTTTTTCGCCTTTAAGTACAGAAATTGACCCCCGTTTTTTTGTATATATAAGAAAAGAAACATTAAACCCCGGCAGCGCCCTGTCGGGACATTAATAGGAGATTTTATGTTCAATCAGCTGGGTAAACCGGAAGCAGGCGAAACCATCGCCATCATGAAGACCAACCACGGCACCATGAAGCTGCGCATTTTCGAAGATATCGTCGGCGAATGCGCTACGAACTTCGTTGAACTCGCCAAGCAGGGCAAGTACGACGGCGCTCCGTTCCACCGCATTATCAAGGATTTCATGATCCAGGGTGGCGACTTTACCCGCAGAAACGGCACGGGCGGCCACTCCGCCAAGGGCCCCGGCACCACGATCGGTGATAAGTACGATCCGCGCCTCACCCATATGCGCGGCGCCCTGAGCTGGGCAAAGACCGCCATGCCGAACTCCATCGGCAGCCAGTTCTTCATTGTCCACGGCGACAACGTGCATTTTTTGGACCACGAACAGGTTGGCCCCGGCCCGGCTGACGGCTACTCCGTATTCGGCCAGCTCTATGAAGGTTTCGAAGTCCTCGACGAAATCGCTGGCGTCAAGACCGACCGCCGCGACGCCCCATACGAAGACGTGATCATCGAATCCGTGACAATCGAAAAGGCCTAAAAATATCGGGTCGTAAAAAAATTTCACTTTTTTTATGACCCACCCTTGACAAGTCAAATTAGTTCTTCTATATTTGGCTCGTCCTTCGGGGTTATAGCTCAGTTGGTAGAGCGCCTGCATGGCATGCAGGAGGTCAGGAGTTCGACTCTCCTTAGCTCCACTAGACATGAACCGTTTGCTCAAGCAAACGGTTCTTTTTTTTGCATCACATAAAACCTGCAAAACAAACAACCTCGCCCGCTAGTTTGTAACAATTTTGTATTTTTGTGGTATGGATACTACAATCTTGAACAAACTCGCTAAAATCACCCGCAAGGGTATGTTCTTGGGCACAATGGCCGGCATCGCCTTAGTGCCTACCACCTTCGCCGCCGAATGCAATGAAAAGACCATGGATGCCTTCGCTTACGAAGACTGCATCAAGGCTAAATCCGGCGAAACAGTATCTAACGACAACTTCGGCGCAAGCGCCGAGGCGAACAAAGTCAACAACGCCGACGGCATGGCAGAAAAGAGAGTTCTCAAAGCAGCAGAACCGACTTACCGCCCGTTCAACCGCGACGCTTACTTGACCTCGAGTTTTGGCGAGAACCGCGGCACGCGTTACCACGCAGGCTTTGACTATTCCACCCAGATGGAAGAAGGCTGGCCCATTTACGCCCCCGAAGACGGCAAGGTTGTAGAACTGCGAGTTTCTCCGTTCCACTACGGAAAGCTGATGCTCTTCAAGGGCAACAGCGGCAAGACCTGGGCATTCGCTCACCAGAGCAGCTTCGGCAAGCTCGACGACCAGATTATCAAGAAACAGTATGCATCCAAGAAGAACGACGTCACCATCAAGACTAACGCAAGCTACAAGAAGGGCGACACGCTGACCTTCTCGGGCAGCACCGGTATCGGAAACCCGCACTTGCACTTGGAAGTTCGCCTGGACAACGACCGTATTGTGAACCCCGTGCAAGCCGGTGTCGTTATCTCTGACACGCTCGCTCCGCAAATTTTTGGCGTTGCTGTCTGGCAGGGCAACCACATGGCCATCACCAACCCCGAAGCTTTGAACAAGGGTTGCGTCGAAACGCCGGTGAAAAACGAATTCAACTTGAGCATGGCCGTAAAGATTGCAGACTACAGCCGCGAGCCCAAGGACAATCCGATGTCCGTACGCCGTCTTACAGTGTGGCGCTACGACGAAAAGATTTTTGAAGAAATTCTCGACACTCTGCGTTACAGCAAGATGGCTCTGATTCGCGACCAGCTCTTGTGGGCCGAAGAAGCCGACACCGCTGGCGACTGGCACTTTGTGAACGCCAAGCTCGCTCCGCTTTCGACTTACACGATCGAAGCCGAAGACTATAGCGGCAACAAGGTGAGCAAGAAGTTCACGTTCCACCCGCGCTGCAAGAGCGACAAGCCCATGCAGCTGTACAAGGATCAGGCTTCCCCGCTGTTCACATTCCTCAGCCGTCCGATGCTCGACTTGTTCCGTTGCAAGAACGGCATGAAGTTCACTGCCATGGCTGGCGACCATATTATCGAAGAAGACATGTGTAAGGCATTCAAGCCGGCACCGATCACCATCGGCCGCCTCCTTGAAATCTACCCCGAAATGACAAGCATCCACTACACTGCTGACTCTCGTTCTACGGGCGACGGCGTCGCAGCCGATGCAAGCATTGAACTTTACGCCTTCAACCAGTACCAGAGAAGCGTGAACTGGTCTACCAAGCTTGGCAATGTGGGCATCACGCAGAAAGTGACCGGCATTCCGACGGGCCGCGACACCACCAAGAAGATTTTGGCAGTCACCCGCACGCATACCGACAGCCTTGACTACTTTGAATTCCACCCGAAGGGCATGCAGCTCGGCAACTGGACCGTTTGCATTGACAATCCGGAAAACAATCAACCGCTTTACTGGCTCGGCGAAACGACCCGCAACTGGTTCTACTTCAGCAAGCAGACCAAGGGCAAGAACCGCTGCGCTACCATGAACGAAATTCGCGACATTGCCAACATCGAAAATACCGAAGCTCCGACTCTTGGATTCCCCTACTGGTCTGACATGATGATCAGCGGAGTTCGTCAGCCGGCCCTCAAGATTCCGGTGTTGTTCAAGTACGCAGGCATTCCTGACGGCAACGCCATTACGGTGATGGTCGGCAAGAAATGGGTTGCTGCCGAATACGATTCTGAACCTCGCGAAATCGTGATTGAAGGCGCACAGATTCCTGAAGAAGGATCTATCACCATCAAACTCGTTGACGAAGCCGGTCACAAGGCAAGCTATAACGTAGACATCCCCGAGATGTAACATGGCGCGTCTGACCGAAGCCGAAGCTCTAGACTTATTTTTAAACGCCCCGCTTGACGAACTCTGTGCCCGCGCGAATGCCGAAAAGGAACGCAGGCACGGCAAGTCCGTGTATTGGGTGAACAACCGCCAGATCAACTACACCAATGTGTGCGTGTTGCACTGCAAGTTCTGTGCGTTCTCTAAAATCAAAAAGGATAGCCCCACCGCTTACGACTGGGACTACGATACCATTCGTAACAAGGCCGCCGAAGCCATTGCAGGCGGCGCCCGCGAGCTGCACATTGTTGGCGGTCTGCATCCGGATCACCCGTTCGATTATTACATCGAAATGCTGCGCAAGCTGCGCGTGGAATTCCCGAAGGTGAACTTGAAGGCGTTTACTGCCGTGGAAATTTGCCACTTCGCGAAAATTTCGGGACAGACTCCGCTGCAAATCATGAGCACGCTAAAAGAAGCGGGCCTTGATGCTCTGCCCGGTGGCGGCGCCGAAATTCTGGTGCAGAATGTCCGCGACCAAATTTGCCCGGGCAAGGAAACCGGCGAAGAATGGCTCGACGTTCACCGCGCGGCCCACAAGATTGGAATTCCGACGAATGCGACCATGCTGTTTGGGCATATCGAAAAGATTGAAGACCGTATCGCCCACATGAAGATGCTGCGTGACTTGCAGGACGAAGCTCCGGGCTTTTTCGCCTTCATTCCGCTGGTGTACCATCCGGAACATAATGCGCTGCATAAAATCGTTCCGAATATCACCAGCGAAGAAGACATTTTGCGCACGGTCGCTGTCGCAAGACTTTTCCTCGACAACTTCCCGCACATTAAAGCGTACTGGATTCAGATGGGAATCGAAACCGCGATGAAAGCGCTCCACGCCGGCGCGTCGGATTTGGACGGTACGATTATCGAAGAGAAGATTACGCACGCCGCCGGCGCCACGGTTCCCGTGGGCATGAGCCCCGAGCGCATGAAGAGCCTTATCTCGAACGAAGGGCTCACGCCAGTGGAGCGCGACGCGTTGTATGAACGATTTTCTTAACGAAAATCGTTCTATGACAAGGAGAGGCTCCGCCCCTCCTAACACCTTCCTTTCCCCAATGTGACATTAATTCTCTTAATGAAAAGGCCCCGAATTTCTTCGGGGCTTTTAAGTTCTGATTATCGTCGCAAGAATTACTGACGCGTGAGCGTCTTGTACTTGATGGGCTTCGGATTATCCGCATCTTCGCCGAGGCGCTTGCGGCGATCAGCTTCGTATTCACTCCAGTTGCCTTCGAACCACACCACCTTGGAATCGCCTTCGTAAGCGAGGATGTGGGTTGCGATACGGTCGAGGAACCAGCGGTCATGGGAGATAATCACGGCGCAGCCTGCGAACTTGAGGATAGCCTGTTCCAGAGCCTGCAGCGTTTCGATATCGAGGTCGTTGGTCGGTTCGTCGAGGAACAGCACGTTGCCCGGCTTCTGCAAGTTCTTGGCCATGAGCACGCGGTTGCGTTCACCACCGGAGAGCGCGGTGAGTTTTTTCTGCTGAGCAGCACCGGTGAAATTGAAGAGTCCGCAGTAGGCGCGGCCATTCATCTTGCGGTCGCCCACCATGATTTCGTCATTACCGCCGGTAATTTCTTCCCACACGGTCTTGGAATCGTCCAAGCTTTCGCGGCCCTGTTCCATGCTGATGATTTCGACAGTTTCGCCAATCTTGAGCGTACCTGCATCGGGCTTTTCCTGGCCCATGATCATCTTGAACAAAGTCGTCTTACCCGCACCGTTCGGACCGATAATGCCCACGATACCCGAGCGCGGCAAGCTGAAGTTCAAATCGTCGAAGAGCACCTTTTCGCCAAAGGCCTTCTGCAAATGTTCCGCCTGAATCACGATATCGCCAAGGCGCTTGCCGTTTGCGATGTGAATCTGGGCCACCTTGATCTGTTCGCGAGAATCTTCGGCGAGCAAGTCTTCGTAAGCCTTCAAACGGGCCTTGCTCTTGGCCTGACGAGCCTTCGGAGAAGCCTTCACCCATTCCTGTTCGCGAGCGAGGCGCTTCTGACGGTCAGATTCACCCTTTTCTTCGTTCTTCATGCGTTCAAGCTTCTGGTCAAGCCACTGGGCGTAATTGCCTTCCCAAGGAATGCCGCGACCGCGGTCAATTTCCAAAATCCAGTTCGTCACGTTGTCAAGGAAGTAACGGTCATGGGTCACGAGAATCACGGAGCCCTTGTATTCGCGGAGGTGGCGTTCGAGCCAAGCAACCGTTTCGGCATCCAAGTGGTTCGTCGGTTCGTCAAGGAGCAACAAATCCGGTTCTTCGAGGAGCAAGCGGCAAAGAGCCACACGGCGCTTTTCACCGCCAGAGAGGTTCGTCACCGGCCAGTCACCCGGCGGGCAGCGGAGAGCATCCATTGCAATTTCAATATTGCGGTCAAGGCTCCACAAGTCCTGAGCGTCGATGATATCCTGAAGCTTTGCCTGTTCGTCGAGGAGCTTGTTCATCTCATCGTCTTCCATGGGTTCTGCAAACTTCATGGAGATTTCGTTGAAGCGATCAAGAATTGCCTGCTTCTTAGCGACAGCCTGCATCACGTTTTCCTTGACGGTCAGGTTCGGATCCAGCTGCGGTTCCTGCGGCAAGTAGCCTGCGGTGCGGCCCGGTTCGATCCAAGCTTCGCCCTGGAATTCCTTGTCGATACCCGCCATAATGCGGAGAAGCGTCGACTTACCGGCACCGTTCTGGCCGATAATACCAATCTTTGCGCCATAGTAGAAGCTCAAAGAAATGTCCTTCAGCACCTCTTTGTTAGGCGGATAGGACTTGGTCATTTTGTACATGTAGAAAACGAATTTTTCTGCTTTATTCTGTTCGGCCATATGAACTCACTTCAATTTTGTTTATTCTAAACAAATATAACAAAAATGTTTACTATACTTATGCCATATGAAGTTGTTCAACACCATTATCGTGTGCATTGCACTTACCGTTTTCGCACGCGCCGCAGACAGCACGGCCGTTTCTAGCGATTCGGCGGTTAACGACAACTTCCAACGATTCTCTGTTCTCCCCTTTGGTGCCTACACCGAAGAAACCAAAATCCAGTACGGCGCGGTATTCGTCTTGTTCTTCAGGCCGTTCCAAGAAGGCGAAAACATTTCTTCGATGGACTTTATCGCACGCGGAACCACGCGCGGACAATTCCAATTCCAGTACGCCCCGAGCCTGTGGCTATTCGGCGACCACTTGCACATTCCCGCAAAACTCAACTTGAACAAGTGGCAATACTCGCTGTTCGAACGGGGCGCCCGCGGAGATTTTGACCGCATAGACGAATACAAGAGCACCTTTGTCTACGGCAAGATTCCCTTTGAAATGAACTTCGGCATTTCGAACAACATTCCTCTGCGCTACGGAATCGTTATTGAAGGTGAAGCCCGCGACAACGAACTCGGAAGCGACATCCCCAAAAATTACCAAGACGGATTTTATTTGGGCGGCGGCTACCTTTTGGTTCTCGATAAAAAAGACAACGACAACTGGCCCACCAAAGGCTACTACGCAAGCTTTGAAGAAATCTTTTTCGGTGGCGACTTTAGCTACCACACCGAAACGCTTGACGCAAGATTCTACGCTCCCCTATTCTGGGAAACTTCCATCGCTCTCGGGCTTTACGCAAAGCAGAGCCGCGGCGACAACGTTCCGCTCGGCTGCCTCGCCGGCCCCGACGGCACCAAGCGATTCCGCGGCGTAGAATCGGGCATCTGGAGCGACACGCAAGCCTTAATCTGGCAAATGGAATTCCGCCGCCCGCTCTTCTGGCGATTCGCCGGCGTTATCTTTGGCGAAGCCTTGCAATCGGCCCCCTACTTCAGCGAGCTCTTCAAGCGGCAAGTGCATTACGCCGTGGGCTTTGGCGGACGCCTCGCCCTCAACAAAACCGAAAAGCTACACGCCCGCGGCGACCTCTCACTTGTCGACGGCAAGCATATCGGCATTACGATTGACTTGAGAGAATCGTTCTAACAACAAGTTTGAAATAAAAAAGGCCGCGATTGAATCGCGGTCTTTTTAATGTTTGCGGTGCGGTGTTTGTCGCGGCCCGAATTACTTCACGCTGGCTGTCAGCAACTTGGTAATTGCAGCCACATACTCGGCCGGGTTCGGCAGCGGAGAACCTTCGGCAAGCAGAGCCTGGCCGTAGAGGGCCTTCGGCCAATCGCCCAGGTCTTCCTTGGCTTCGGCTTTCTTCTTGAGCATTTCGCAAATCGGGTGCGTCGGGTTGATTTCCAGAATGCGCTTGCTCTTCGGCAAGTTCTTCTGGCCCATGGCCTTCATCATGCGTTCCATCTGGGCGCTCATGGCGTCTTCGCTGGTCACCAAGCAGCAGGGGCTGTCCTTCAGGCGGCTAGACACGCGGACTTCCTTGATGTCTTCGTCCAAGACCTTCTGCAGGTTTTCGCAGAGGCCCTTGAAGATACCCTTGTTTTCTTCTTCGGCCTTCTTTTCGTCTTCGGTCTTTTCGAAGTCCACGTCGCCGCGGGCGATGTCGTGGAACTTCTTGTCGCCGAATTCCTGGAGGCTAGACATCATGAATTCGTCGATGCCATCGCTCATGAGCAAGACTTCGTAACCCTTGGCCTTGAAGGCCTCGAGCATCGGGTTAGACTTCACGGCGTTCTTGTCGCCGATGAGGTAGTAGATTTCCTTCTGGCCTTCCGGCATGCGCTTTACGTATTCGTCGAGGCCCACGAGAGCGTCGCCGACCGTCTTGGTGCTTTCGAAACGGAGCAACTTCTTGAGTTCGTCAAGATGTTCCCAGTTCATGTAGAAGCCTTCCTTAAGGACCATACCGAGTTCACGCCACCAGGCGTTGTACTTCGCGGCATCCTTGTCGGCCATGTTCTGCAAGGTATCAAGCACCTTCTTGATCACGTGCTTACGGATGTTGGTGATGATCTTGTTGTTCTGCAAGATTTCACGGGACACGTTCAGCGGCAAGTCTTCGCTATCCACCACGCCGCGCACAAAGCGGAGCCAAGGCGGCAGCAGTCCATGATAAAGACTTTCTTCACATAGAGTTTCAGGCCATGCAAAGCATCGTTGTGCCAAATGTTGAACGGAGCCTTGGACGGAATGTAGACCAAGCTCCAGAATTCCTGAGAACCTTCGGCGTGGCTGTGGTTCCAAGCGGCCGGTTCGTCGGCTTCGTGGCAAATCACATTGTAGAAGTCCTTGTACTGTTCTTCGGTGACTTCCTTTTCACTCTGGCGCCACAGAGCCGTCTTGTCGTTCAAACGTTCTTCGGGCTTTTCTTCGATTTCACCCTTGTCGTTCTTGGTCGGTTCCGGGTGGAAGTAAATGCCGTAGCTCACGAAGCCACTATACTTCTGCACGATGTCACGAATCTTCCATTCGCTGGCAAAGTCTTCGGCATCTTCGTCATCCTTCAGGTACAGCGTAATCTTGGTACCCACCTTGTCACGCGGGGCTTCAGAAATTTCAAAATCGCCCGTGCCTTCGGAGGACCACATGTAGCCCTGAGTTTCGCCGGCCTTCAAGGTCAAGACTTCGACCTTCTTAGCAACCATGAACACAGAGTAGAAACCCACACCGAACTGACCGATGAGATCCACGCTACCCTTGTCGCCGTCCTTGAGGCTCTTGATAAAGTTCTTGGTGCCGCTACGAGCGATGGTACCGAGGCAGTTGATCAAATCTTCCCTGTTCATGCCGATACCGTTGTCTTCGACAACGATGCGCTTGCCTTCTTTATTCACCGAAAGGTCAATGCGCAGCTGGGTTCCTTGCGGCAAAAGGTCTGCATTGGAGAGGGAAAGGAAACGACGCTTGTCGAGAGCATCCGCCGCGTTGGAAACGAGTTCGCGGAGGAAGATTTCCTTGTTGCTATAAAGGGAGTTGATCATCAAGTTCAGCATGTCGCGAACTTCGGTCTGGAATTCCATCTTCTCTGTTGCCATTATTTATCTCCATTTATCGTTAAAATTTGAAGCGAATCAGCGAAATTGCGTTTCATTTTGAAACAAAATCTACTTTTCGCTTTGTTTTCGCACTTGTATCTGCAAGAACCATGCCAACACAAGACCGTTCGTGCTCACCGCCACTAAGCAATACGAACGCACTCACTCTCGCAACCGCCCCTGTTTAATAACAGGGGCTTTGTTGCTCACAGACCAAAAACAAAAAAAGGCGACCGTTGCGGCCGCCTTAATTCAATTTCAAGAACTTAGATAAAGATCAGTCCGAGGATACCCACGGCCCACACATACCAGGCAAAGTGCTGGAACTTGCCCTTCTGCAAGAAGGTCATGAGCCACTTGAGGGCGATAATGCCAAAGATAAACGACACGACCATGCCCACCAAAAGTTCGGGGGTAAAGCCACCAGCGTCGGCACACTTCATGGCCTTTTCCGGGTCGAGGAGAGCCTTTTCGGGAGTCATGCTCTGGCACTTGATCCACTTGATGCAATCGAGGAGAGCGGCACCGCCCACGGCAGGAATACTCATGAGGAAGCTGAATTCGCCTGCGTACTTGCGGTTCACGCCCATGAACATCATGGCGCTGATGGTAGAACCGCTGCGGCTGATGCCCGGAATGCAGGCGATGCCCTGCACTGTACCGGTCACGAGAGCGCGCCACCAGTTCATCTTGACGCCCTCGTTATCCGGATGCTTGGCGCCGGTCGCACCCCACTGGGACGTGAAAAGCAGGATGCCCGTAAAGAGTTCGGCGACGCAAACGGCACGCGGGTTTTCGAACAGGCCTTCGAGTGCGTCCTTGAAGCCGATGCCAATCAAAGCCGTCGGAATGCTAGCCAGAATGATGTAGCCCGCTTCGCGCAGCTGGTCCGGATTACGGCGGATGCAGCCCACGATGATGTCGGTAATCTTCTTGTGGAAAACCACGAAGATGGACAGCAAGGTGCCGGCATGGAGCATGATGTCGAAGAACATGCCCGCTTCGTTCATGCCTAAAAGTTCGTGTCCAATCACGAGGTGGCCGGAGCTAGAGATGGGGAGGAATTCGGCGAGGCCCTGCAACAGGCCCAAAATAATAGATTCTAACATAGTAGGGTAAATGTAGCTTTTAGACGAGAGACAAGAGACGAGAGACGAGAGATTTTTAGTTTTTTCATTGCGCGAAGCGCCTTTATTTCACTTTCGTCTCTAGTCTGTAGGACCGAAGGTCCGTTCTTTCGTCTAATATTACTATCTTCAAAGTCATGGCTCGCAAATTTCTCTTGTGCTTTCACGATTTCAGCGTCTGGAACTACCAGAAAGTCGCCCCGATTCTTGAAGAACTCAAGGACCTGGCGGGCGCCCCTTTCAGCGTACTCGTTATCCCGGACACCGAAAAGGCCCCGTCCGACATGGTCAAGGGCTTTCGCGAAACACTCCAGAAGCTAAAAGCAGACGGATTCGAGCTCGCCCTCCACGGCTACAAGCACCAGGCCGAATTCAGCCAGGGCCGCAGCTACGCCGGCCTTATCGGGATGAACCTGACCGGCGGCGAAGCCGAATTTGCAGGCCTTAGCGAATTTGAATCGAGCAGACTTTTGCACTTAGGGCTAGACGCCTGGAAAGAATTAATCGGAGACTCCGAAAAGCCCACCGCATTTGTTCCACCGACTTGGTACAGCAACAAGTTCTTGCCGAGCCAGGTACACGCCGAAAAAATGCTCTACGAAGAACGTTTCGCCCTGGTGACCGCCAAAGGCAAGCGCTACGCCTCCCCTGTCGCAAGTTTCGCAGGCATTCCCGACTTTTTGATCAAGGCCGCCTTCAAGTTCGGCGCATTCGCCCTGAAGGTTCCTGTCGGACTCCCCCGCATCGCACTCCACCCGGTGGATTTCCCTGCCCGAACCGACAAAATTCACGATTTGATCCGCATCGCCTTGAACAGCGGACGCAAGCTTTCGCAGTACAAAGATCTTTAACGCTCTGCCACCTACGGCAGAAACTTATAATCTTGCCTTAACTATTTAATTTTCCTAAATTTGGGTCACTATGAGCTTAAAATTTGAAACCCCCATTACCGAAGTTCCGCTGTTCCACCAGGGTAAAGTACGTGACATGTACGACCTGGGCGACAGCTTCCTGATGGTCGCCAGCGACCGTCTTTCCGCTTTTGACGTGGTGCTCCCCACCCCGATTCCTGGTAAGGGCAAAATCCTCAACCAGCTTTCGCTGTTCTGGTTCAAGCACCTCGGCATGAAGAACCACCTCATCACCGCCGACGTGAACGAATACCCAGCCGTGCTCAAGAAGCACGCCGACTACCTCCGCGGCCGTTCCATGATCGTGAAGAAGGCCAACCGCCATTCCGTGGAATGCATCGTGCGTGGTTACATCGTGGGTTCTGGCTGGAAGGACTACCAGAAGACCGGTAAGATCTGCGGTCACGTTCTCCCCGAAGGCCTGCAGCTCTGCCAGAAGCTCGAAAAGCCGCTCTACACGCCGAGCACCAAGCCCGACGTTGGTCACGACGAAAACATCAGCTTCGAACAGACTTTCGATATCGTTGGCGAAAAGGTTGCAACGACTCTCCGCGACATGTCCCTCGACATCTACACGAAGGCCCGCGACTACGCTGCCTCCAAGGGCATCATCCTCGCTGACACCAAGTTCGAATTCGGTGAAATCGATGGCGAAACCATCTTGATCGACGAAGTGCTGACTCCGGACTCCAGCCGTTACTGGCCGGCAGACAAGTACCAGGTGGGCAAGAACCAGGAAAGCTTCGACAAGCAGTACGTTCGTGACTGGCTCGAAACTCTCGACTGGGGCAAGACCTATCCGGGTCCGGAAATTCCGCCTGAAGTCGTGAAGAACACGCTCGCCAAGTACGAAGAAATCTTCGTGCGCCTCACCGGCAAGCAGCCCGAACTTTAAGAGACTGCTCGGCTCTATCGCATAAGCAAGAATGTGATATCGCCTCGCTCTCGCAACCACGCCTCGTTAATACGAGGCGTTTGTTGCTCACGGGAAACCGCACAATTAAAAAACGCAGACCTTCTGGCCTGCTTTTTTTGCAATTTACTTTTTGATCAGCCTCAAGATTCCCTGCTTGTTGTATTCAGGAGAATCCTTCGGGAACGGGTTCTTGGCTTCGGCGCGGAGCACGTAATGCACGCCTTCGCCTAGATCGACTTCGGAGCCGGACTTGGCCGGAACGCCATCGCCGAACAAGGAATCTGCCGCCATCAACAAAGCTTCTTGCGGGTCTTCGGCACTAGCCGCGATGCACAAATCCGGCAGCACAAATGTTGCAAGGCCGAGCGTATAAATCGCATCGCCCGCTTCTACAAAATTGATCCACGGGTCCATCGGATATTCGCCATCGCCCACTTCTTCGCGGAAACCCGCATCGGTCCAGGCAGCGCCACACTGCTGCATGTACACGCCAAGCGCCCCTGCGTTAAAGACCTTCAAGATAGCCATATTCACTTGGGTCACTTCTTCGATATTCTTCACTTCGCCAAGCAGGAACAGCAGCGACTTGTGCGCTTCGATTGCGGTTGCGGTTTCAGCCGGAATATCTTGGTGTTCCCTGAAAATATCGGCAAGGCCCGCCACACGCTCTTTGCGGATTACCTTGAACATCACGCTACAGCCAGGAATGATCGCAGATGTCGCATCGGCAGCAAGCGTCACGGTTTCGGTCAAAGCGAGCGGTTCATTAACTTCTTTAGTGAGAGGGAAAGCGAGAATGAATTGAGGCATAATGATTATGGATGAGAAATGTGAGATGTGTGATTAAAAATGAGAGATTAGTTCTTTAACAGAATCTTTCAGCAGATTATTGTCTTGGGGTTTTGGGAGGGCGACGCGGGCTTTTTCGCTGACTGCAGCAATCAAAGTTTCTGTTGAGAACTTGGATTCATCGATAGTCGCGGCAAAACCTTCGCGGGCAAGGTCGCGGCCCAGAATCACCTGTTCATACTGTCCGGGAGTCGGCACAAAAATACAACGGGCACCAAGCACCGCCATATCCATCACGGTACTATAACCGCCGCGCGAAACAACCCATTCCGCATTTTTTACGACAGCCGCAAACTGGTCATCGGGCAAGTGCGTGAACAAGTCCAAGTTCTGTTCGTTAGAACTCTTTACACCAAGCGACGGCTTCCCTAAAATAATCGCATGGCGACCGGGAATTTTTACAAGGGTCTTGCGCAACAGGTTTTCAAAGCGAGTTCGCGCAGGTTCCACCCCCGAAACGACGGCCACAAAACGATAGCGCACATCCGATTTCGCCGTCAAGTTTTCGCCTTCAAAACGCGAGAGCGCGCCCACATACTTTACCGGCACAGGGCATGTCTTCACATGCGACAGAGATCCCGCATAACCTGGAGTTTCAGGCAAATCCGGCACCCAGACTTCGTCAAAATGCTTCATGACAGAGGCATGCCAAAGCATACCAAGCGGTTCAAACGCCGAAAGCACCTTCGGAAAAGCAATCCGGCGCTGGTGCGTCATATAAATCGATTTTGCATTCCGGCTATAAAAACCGAAACGGTTATCCGACACCAGCACATCGTAATGGTAACGCCGCACCATTTCTTCGGCAAAACGGTGTTCAAAGTTCATCACCGTTCGCAGGTGCACCCCGTTCTTAACAAGCCAGAGGCCCATGTTGTAGCCGTGCTTGGGGTAAACGATGTTATAAGACGGCGCCAGTCGCTGACGCAAGTTCGGAAAGAACTCTCGCAGCAACGCCGCATTCGAGCGCACCACCGCAAGTTCGACCTCGGCTCCTTGATTCAGGAATTCCCGAATCACGGGCACGCATCGAGTCGCATGCCCCAGTCCCCAGTCGAGTGGTGCCACTAGAACTTTCAACGAGTTGCCTCCAGCCAGGCATTCGCCCAATCACCGTGGTCAAAGTCCTTGTCATGCTTGTCGCCTTCGTCCAAACGGAGTTCAAGCACGCGAACGCCCGTAATATCAATCGCAATCGTCTGCTTTTCTGTCGAATACATGCGCTTGCTGCGGAAAAGTTCGCGGTTGTCACCCAGCACAATAAACGAGGCGCCATCGCCGCCGACACTTTCGTCGTCAAGGCCAATAGTCGCATGGAACTTGTTGAACGAACGAGGGAGCGTAAACTTCATGAACGACGGCGCATGGGAACCGATACCGTAACGGAATATTTCCTTGTCAATCGTAATCTTACGGTGTTCCACCGTCGCATTCTTTTGCGGTTGTCCCCATGCCTGTTCGAAGCTATCCATCTTGAGATCCGACAGCAACAACACATTGGGAGACTCCACAAAGAATTCCTTCTTGAGCGTAAGCGTATCGGAATCCGGCATTACACAATCGAACATCACACGATTCATACCCGCCATAATCTTGGTCGAATCCAGTTCCAACGTATCAGACGGGAGCGACAGCATCAATTCTTCTTGCAGTTCGCCATTCAAGGAATAAGTGCAAGTGATGGTTTCGGGGAACCGCTTGTTCACAACCATGGCGTTATTTTCCATGTCGCTCACAAAGAAATTCTGCAAGTAGGTCGACACACCCTTCTTTGCGGTAATCTTGTACATTGCGAGCGGATAACCGAACAACTTGGGTTCAATCAACACGCGTTCACTCTTGTAATCTTTCAAGATTTCGTCCACCTGGTCAGTCGTCTTGAAGCCAACCACGCGAGACTTGCGGTTGAGTTCGCCATAACCATCCTGACCGCGCACCATGTAAATGTTTCCGCCCGAAACCTGCTGCCATTTGGCGAAAGTTTCGTTATCCCAGCTCATAAAGGAGCGTTCACTGAACGAGCTGTGTCCCGAAGCAAGCATCTGCCAGGGGCGTGCGTAAATGAAGATGGAATTCTTCGGATAGCTTTCAAGCGCCTTATCCAAATAGTCTTCTTCGCCCAGCAACTTGTTCTTGTAATAGAGCATGTTGTGGCGGTAGCTATCGCCATGGTAAATCATGAGGCCAACCGAGAGGGCCGTCGCGACAGCCAGAATAATCTTGCCGGCGGCATCGGGTTTCATCTTGGTCGAGAAAGCAAGAGCATCATAAAGGCCAAGAGCCATAATCAACGCAAACAACGGAAGCGCCACCAGCACATAGCGCTGGTTAATATCGATCGTAAACGTACCCGACACGTTCAGGAGAATCACGAAAATCTGCAGGCAGAACGTAATTCCAAGCAAGGCACCGCGCCAGTACCGGCGGGAATAAATCAAGCGGAACAGGAGCCAAGCCGTCGCCGCAAGCAGAATAATGGTAAAGGTCGTATAGAACGGATTCAGCATGATGCCGCCAAACGACGGATCCTGCTCCAGGTTCATCATGACTTCGATATTGGTCTTCATGTTGAACCAGAAGTTTTCCAGCGAATGCGCCGCATGTTCGCCACCCTGGAAATCGTAGCCACGGTAGGCAGCCATAGTATTCACCGACGGCCAGCTCACAGCAATCACCGAAGCCACAAACAGCGGAAGCCTATGCGGTTTTTCAAAGAAGTACTTGTAGTAGTAAAGGGCAAACGGAATAAACGCAAACACCGTTTCTTGACGGGTCTGGGCAAAGAATCCAAGCAGAGGGACCGTAAGCAAGAAATGCTTCCAGTTCACCTTGTTTGCCGGCACAAAGGCATACCACGCCATGAGTACAGCAAGCAAGAAGATATACAGCACTTCGGTCGAAGCAGAGCGCGCCTGCAACAAATAAATTGGCATACCGCCCAAGAAGGCTGTCGCCGCAAGTGCCGCCCATTCGTTCTTGAACCACTTGGAAAGCGCAAAGAAGAAGAACAGCAGGCTAAGCAAGTAGAACGGGAAGTTGACCAACAGGGCCGTATCGCGGTTGGGTTCCATAAAGTTGAACACCAACGAATAAACAAATCCCAGCGCCTTGCCCTTGAAGTTATTCACTTCGGTTTTGCAATCCAGCACTCCGTTTTCCCAAATACCCTCGTTACAGACGCCCCCCGTATGGTCAAAGAACATCTGGAGACCCATGGACTCCCAACTCGTTTCGTCACTAAGCACACGGTGCGTATTACTGATGTTTCCGAACATGAACACCGAGAACACGAGCGCAATACCCGCAAAGGCACAGAAGCTCTTGCCCGAAGGCCTAAAGCTTTTCCAGCCTCGCGCCACAACCGGGAAATTGACGACAACGCCTACGACCAGCAAAATGAATGTCGAGAGGATGGAGTAATAGCCCCAATCAATATCCCAACGGCGGGCATACGAAACGGTTAAATTATTGAAAATAAGGAATGCGACTACCAAAACGGCAAGCGTAATTCCAATTACCACAAAATGCCTGCGGCCAATGCCCAGACGTTCAAGAATATTCTTCATGCCGTTAATTTAGTTAATAGTTAACAGACAAAAGCCCTTCCAGACACCTGAAAGAGCTTTTTCATTATTCATTTTTAAAAATTCATTAAGATTCGATATACTTATCCATGAATTCGTTAACCGGCAGCGGTTTCGAATAATAGAAGCCCTGCAGGCTCTTAATCTTGAATCGCAGCAGGAATTCACGCATTTCAGGCGTTTCGATACCTTCAGCCGTCACCGAAGACGAGAAGGAGTCTGCCAGTTCCGAAATAAAGCGCACTGTTTTCTGATCAGAAGAATCCTGTTCGATATTCATGACGAAGCTGCGGTCGATTTTCACCGTAGTCACCGGCAGTTCACGCAACACGCCAATAGAACTGAAACCGGTACCGAAATCATCAAGCGCCACCTTGATTCCCTTGTTACGCAATCTCGTGAAAATGTCCTTGAGAAGAGCCATATCCAAAAGGCGGCAACGTTCCGTGATTTCCAAGCACAGATTCTGCGGCGGGAAATTTTCCTGTTCTAGAATATAAAGCACACTTTCGACAAAGTCAGGCTTTTCAAGCTGCGTGTACGAAAGGTTCACATTGATGACAAAACTCGGGTAAGAATCAAGGAACTCCTTAGCATCCTTAATGGCGGTTTTCAAGATCCACTTACCCAGTTCCGGGAACAAATTATCTTGTTCCAAAACATCAACAAATTCTACCGGGGGTACAACACCGTACTCTTCGTTTTTCCAACGAATTAGCGCTTCGGCACCAACAATCTTTTCGCTGTCGGCATCCACAATCGGCTGGTAGCACAAGTAGAAACCTTCGCACCCATTCACGATGCTGTTGCGAATCACATTGATTCGCTCGATGGCAAAGCGTTTGTCATCGTTCACATCGTTCTTAAGAATGTACAGTTCGCCCAAGTGATTATTCTTGGATTCATAATAGGCAAAGCGCAGGCAAGAATAAACAGTTTCTACGCTGACATCAAATTTATCCAAATTGATTGCGCCAGCGACAAACGAAAGAACCACGCGGGAGCCATCCACATTAAATTCATGCAAGGAATTGTACTGGATTCGTTTGTACAAATTCTGAAGATCTTCGGGAGTGGCGTTCTTGCACACGATGGCGAACTTGGTTCCATCCATTCGGTACCAATTACCCAGGCCATGGGCCTCGACCTTGATCATCTTTGAAAAATCCTGAATCACGCGGTTTCCGAACGTGTAGCCGTAAATTTCATTCAGACGAGAAAAATCATTAATGCCCAAAATCATCACCTGCAGGCTTTCACCACGCCAACTCGTCGACTGCAGGTCTTCCAAAAAACCGTAAAGGCTTCTCATGTTGGAAACATCGTCAAAATAGCTCAGGGTGTCATTGTTCTTGATCATCCCGCCGAAATAGTCCGGGTTTCCATGTTCGTCACGGAGCAAAACACCTCTACAGGTGCAAACAATGTAGCGGCCATCTTTTGTCAGCACACGATACTGAAGATTATGTTCATTCGTCTGGCCGGACATGACCTTGTCAATATTTTCTTTATAGGCGGCGCGATCATCCGGGTGGATTTTTTCCATCCAAGTATAAGCTACCCCCTGCATATATTCGTCAGGTAAGCCAAAATAGTGAACGGCCTCTTTAGACCAGCGGGTCCAATCCGTCCTCATATCGGTGACATAGGTGTATGCACCATTTGCAAGTACAGAAAAAGCCTCGTACAAGGAATCAATTTTAGCTTTGACAACGCTATCCATCATTTTCTCCTTCTGATACCACAATGCAGTTCTTGCCGTTATTCTTGGCTTTGTAAAGAGCCTTGTCGACACGAACGAATGCAGTATCAGCACTTTCGCCCCTCCGAAGTTCGGTTACACCGGCACTCACGGAACGACGTCCAGCTTTTTCAAATGTAATATCATTGAACGCGACACGCACCCTATCAGCAAAATCTATAGCCGTTTTTAACGAGGAATCCTGCAAAAGCACCATGAATTCTTCGCCACCCCAACGGCCTATGGGAGATTTTACATTCAGAATCACAGGAACAGGCTGTAAAGAGTCTCCACCATGAAGTTCGTATTCCATTGCACACATGTCTTCAAAATCAGTCATATTAAAGCCAGCCGCATCGACCCCGGATACTCCGATTTCATCGGCAACCCTTCTTAAAAGACGGCTAAATTCTTGAATGACATTATCACCTTCCTTGTGGCCCCAGGTATCATTAATTTGTTTGAAGTCATCGATATCGAACATTACAAGGCAGCCTGGCCGCCCTGACGTCACGCACTGGGTAATTCGGCGTTGAATTTCGCCACGGTTAAACACCTCCGCCAAGGAATCCGTAATAGAGGTCAACTGCAGTTTTGCGTAAGTTTCGGCTTGCTCCTGTGCCGTCACATCGATAAAAGTAGCCAGACGGTTAATCATGGAAACCTTGCCCGAGAACGCCTCCTCGGGCATTTCAAAGTCATAACGTTCCCCGCCCTTGCCTTCGCGCATTCCAGCAATCACAAGGGTCGCATTGTGCTGGTTCACGCAACAGCCCGTGCGCAAGAATTCGCTAGAGGAATAAAAACCCGAAGTAGACGCAATGCTCTGCAGCGGGAGCGTTTCACTACTGATTTCTTCTTTACCCCAAAAGATTCGACGAACCACACAAGAAAACGCCTTGATTATTTCAGGGCTAAACACCCCTACATTACGTCCGTCATTTCGGACACTTTCAAGAATAGTCCACGGGTCGCCATAAGCAAGTCGCACTTTCACGCCTTCTTCGATATCCGAAGACATGACTACGGAACCATCTTCGTTACAGGCTACCGGAGCACGCATGATGTCAATTCCATTGCGCTTGTAGAACAACGGGAATTCCAGCGTGTTGTAAATGAAGTGTTCGTCATTCTGGATATTCAAATAGCGGTGATAGATTTCATAAGCAGGCTCGCCATTCAGTTCATACAGCACCGGTCCCCTTGCTTTTGTCACTACAAATTCACGGCCAAGGGGTTTCCAGCCAATCACATGGGTGGTATGGACAAAGAAGTCTTCACCCCCCATCAAAAGCACTAGGACACCCTTTCCTGAATATCCGCCCACATTCGAAAAAATGCATGTTTCCGTACTTGTCAAGTTCGGATTAATGGCACCACCGCCAAAAATCGCAATCGAGGGGTCCACATCCTTGAACGCATCGCAAAACGGTGTCATAGAAACACCAAGAGTCGTCAGCTGCAGTTCAACCGCCTTCACCCAAGGATTCGCCTTGATTTCTTCTTTAATACTGCCAACCACATCAACGGCATTGTCCGCATCCATCGTATACTGCAACAATTTTAGCTGAGTCGTAGGGTATTCAAAAATCGTACAGACAACAGAAATTTCGGCATTGGAAATTCGCCCATCGATGATATTGCCACCTGTCGAGCAGCCCATGTAAATGGAATCCGGAAAATTCTGCGAAATAACGTCACAAACCAGGTCTATCTGCCCACGATCCATGGAGTTCGAATAAATCTGGAATACCACATGAGAAAACACTCGTGATTTACACCAGAGACTAATCTTGTCAAGGTCGCGTTTTAACGTAGTGATACTGTGGTAATCGAACTGGAATTGTTTCATGTCTCTGCGGTATCCCTATATTATATATCTATATAGAAGATACAACAAAGATTACCATTTTGTTCAAAAAAAGTTACCCAAATTATTCCAAATTGGAATATTTGAGGTAAAAACGCTTAAACCGCGAATTTCTCAATAATTTCGGCAATTCCGCCGTGATTATTGTCTGCTTTCGTGACGTAATCGGCCACAGATTTTGCCACATCAGAGGCATTCGCCATGGCAATTCCAACACCTGCAGCCTCAATCATGGGGCAATCGTTTTCTTCGTCGCCCACGGCAATGGTATCCGAGAGCGGGACCTTGTAATAATCGGCCATGAATCGCACCGCATCGCCCTTGTTGGACTGCATGTGCGAAAATTCCAGCATTTCGGGCTTGCTGAACACATCAAAGAGCTTGCCCGCCGTAGTCTTGCGCATTTCGGCGCGAAAATCGAGCAGGCTATCGTGATCGAACGGCGTAATGATATTCACCTTGATAGGCGGCTTTACCACCACGTTGATGAATTCGCCATAATACTCGCGAATATCCTTGACAACCACGAAGTCCATCTTCATCAGCCGGCAATACGTCTTGAGTTGTTCAGTCTCGTATTCCGAAACTACCAGGTCGCCCGAGTACGTGTGCGCGTGCATGCCCGCCTTGTGGGCCGCATCCATAATGAATTTGACCGATTCTACCGGAATGTAACGCGTCAGAATGGACTGTTCGGTGGCGTAATCGTAAATAAGCCCGCCGTTGAAACTCACCAAGAAAAAGCCCGGCTTGTCGAAGCCGTACTTTTGCGCCAGCTGCTTTGCGCTGGTCAGCGGACGCCCGGTGCAGAGCACCAGCTTGTGCCCGCGTTCAAGCATTCCCTCGATGGCCATCATGTCCACGTCGAGAATCTGCTTGTCGTCGGTCAGGAGCGTGCCGTCAAGGTCTGTAAAGAGCAACTTCATGTATGTAAATATAAAAATTAGGAATGTGAGATGTGGAATAAATGTGTCATCCTGAGCTATACGAAACTTAGGACTTTAGTTCTGTAGTTGAGTTATGCTCTTTGGGTAGAAGTGCGTAGCACGAAGTCGAAGGATCCCACATTATTGCTATATTCATTAGCATGAAGATCGATGATTTTTTAAGCGAAGCAAGTTCCGTAGCCATTTTCGGGCATGTACGCCCGGACGGCGACTGCGTAGGTTCGACCACGGGCATTTACAACTACATCAAGGACAACTTTCCCAGCATTAGCGTGGACTTGTTCCTTGAAAACTTTCCCGACAGCTACAAGATTCTGCGCGGGGCAAGCGATGCCCGCTCCACATGGACAGCCGAATGCAACGGTGGCAAGCCCTACGATTTAGCATTCTTGATGGACACGCCGAGCTTTGAACGCGTGGGCGCGAGCGGCGCCGAATGCATCAAGTCCGCCAAGAAGACAGTCAACATCGACCACCATATTAGCAACCCGTTGAACCTTTGCACCCTGAACCTGGTAGAGCCCGAAGCAAGTTCTGCAAGCGAGGTTCTATACGTAAACCTCAACAAGGCCAAAATCAGCCGCGAAACCGCCAGTTCCCTGTACCTGGGAATCGTGCATGACACAGGCGCCTTCAAGTTCAGTTGCACCGGCAAGCGTACCATGCAAGTCGTGGGCGACTTGATTGAAAAGGGTATTGATTTCGCGAAAATCGTGAACGAAACCTACTACACCCGCACCTACAAGCAGACGCTGATTACAGGCTATGCCATGCAGCAATGCAAACTCGGCTTGGGCGGTAAAGTCGTTTACAGCTACATCACGCCCGAAGACATGGAACGTTTCGGTGTCACGCCCGTGGAACTTTCCACCGTCATTGACACCATCCGCGAAGTCAGCGGCACCGAAGTGGCCTTACTCCTGTACCCCGTGAACGGCAAGTACAAGATTAGCCTGCGCAGCAACTACATTGTAGATGTGAACGCCATTGCCAAGGAATTTGGCGGAGGCGGCCACACCCGTGCCGCTGGCGGCGATACCAGCGACGCCCCCGAAGTTGCTATCGAGAAGATTCTGAAACTGATTGAAAAACAGCTATAGATCGCTTCGGGGTTTCACCCCTCGCGATGACGTTATTAGACTAAAAACAACGCGACTGCGAGAAGTACGAACACTGCCCCGCTGAACCAGTTGAGGTTGCGGTTTGCCTTCGGGCTATTCAGCAAGAACTTTTTGACAGTCCCGGCCAAAAGCGCTACCGAGCCGAACACAATAAATGTCGCCAAAATAAATTCGGCTCCGAAAATCACCATTTGAAGTGTCGGGTTCAACGGGCGCTCCATCTTGACTGCCGGCGGAATGAACGAAAGCAAAAAGAGTATCACCTTCGGATTCGTCAGGTTCATGATAACGCCGCGCAGGTAAAGCTTGCGAAGCGGCAAGTTTTCGCCATTTTCATTTAATTTAACGGTTCCAACACGCACCCGAAAGCTCTTGTACGCCAAATAAAGCAGGTAAGCCGCCCCTAGGCACTGCATTACAAAGAAAGCCTTCGGACTTGCGGCAATTAACGCCGAAACACCAGCCACCAAAAGACAAGTATGCACGACAACACCCGTGCAAAGCCCACAAATCAAGCAAAAGCCCGCCTTGGCGCCATGAGTTGCACTCTGCGCAAGCACAAACAGGTTGTCGGGGCCGGGAGCGACCGCCACCACTAGCGCAGCAATGAAAAATTCAAGCATAGGAACTACAGCTTATCCAAGAAGCTGTCGACATCGAGTTCGTCAAGGTCTTTCTGCAAATCCGAAAGCATGTCATCCGAAATAACTGCCGGGCGGACCGATTCGGCTTCGTTAGACGCCATGGCTCCAGCAATTTTCTCGGCCACATTTTCAAATTCCGACGGAGCAGATCCTTCACGCGGCGTCGGCAAGTTTTCGCCCTTTTCGGTACGTTCTTCGGCCAAGGCTTCGGAAGCTTCCACCATCTTCTTGAGGGCTTCGGCTACAGCACCCATTGCACCGCCGTTGCTGACAACGGCATCTATAGCGCGGCTCAGCTTTTTGCGGAGTCCGGCAAATTCGTCGCGATCCAGTTCAGCGACCTCACCATGGTAATACATCAAAGGGGTCTTGCAGCGGGCGCAGCAAAACACCATCATGTTGGCGCCATCACCTTGGATTTGCGCGTCAAAAGATGTACCGCAATGGGGGCAGTCAATATGGAATTCACTCATGACCTATAATTTAGAAATTTTACAACGAGTCCGCTTATATTTTTTTATTATTGCTACATGCTTTGTCAGTGGCTTTATCATTTAACCAGCATTGATCTTTTCGACGGCCGTCTGTTCCGTGCAGGTACAGCCGCCATGCTTTCCATCATTTTAGTCATGTGCCTTATGCCTGTCTATATCCGCAAGCTCCAGAGCCTTGACGCAACCAGTGACTTCGATAAAGACGGAAAATCCAAGTCTCCCCCGATCATGGGCGGCCTCCTCCTGGTAATTGTTGTTGAAATCGTGTCGCTCCTGGTGTGCAAGATGAACGGCTACACCATTTCGACCCTGATCGTGCTAGCCGCATTCTCTGCCGTAGGCGCCATTGACGACATCGCGAAAGTCAAGGCCAAGCGCCTGATTAAGCTCGGTAAGCTCAAGGCCGCCGACTACATGGACAAGGCCGATGGTATTTCCAGCAGTCTTCGTCTGTTCCTCTATTTCTTGTTTAGCCTGGTCGTTGCCATTTTCTGCTATAAGTTCATTCCCGAACTCAAGGGCGACCTAACTATCCCCTTCTGCCCCATTAGCGTTTTCCAGATTCACCTGCCCAACTGGATTTTCGTGGGCTTTATGACCTTTGTGATTGCCGCCTCGGCTAACGGTACGAACTTTACTGACGGTCTCGACAGCCTTGTTTCTGTACCCATTCTTTCGAGCATGATTTTCGTAGGCCTCGTGGCTTACGTAAGCGGCAACTTTATCTTTAGCCAGTACCTGAGCGTTCCTTACCTGCCGGGCTGCGACGAACTTTTCCCGCTCGCCATGTCCATTGCAGGCGCACTCCTCGCCTACTTGTGGTTCAACAGCCCTCCGGCCGAAATCTACATGGGCGACGCCGGTTCCGTGGGCTTTGGTGCAGCCATTGGCATCATGTTCATTCTGGTGCAGGCAGGGCTCTTCCTCCCCATCGTTTGCATTATCATCATCGCCGAAGCTTGCTCCGTATTGCTCCAGATTAGCTGGTTCAAGTTCACCAAGAAGACCACCGGCGAAGGCAAGCGCATCTTCCTTTGCGCACCGCTCCACCACCACTACCAAAAGAAGTGGGAAGGACGCTTCCCGAGCAAGCCCCTGATGAATTCGAAGATCGTGTGGCGCATGCACCTCATCAGCATCTTCGCCCTCATCGTGAGTATGGTGATTTTCTTCGGTATCCGCTAAAATTGGCCATAAATGAATTTTTAAGGCATTCCTCCCAAGGAATGCCTTTTTTTGACACTGATATAAAAACAAACTTTTTAAGTAACATAAAAATAGGCTGCGATTTCGTAAATAAAAGTTTATATTACTAGTTACGATGGGGAAATCTCCATCAAAAAACATCAACAATTAAAGGGGAGCTGTCATATGAAAAAACAGGGTTTTACCCTTATTGAGCTGATGGTTGTCATTGTGATTATGGGCATTTTGGCAGCCGTTGCAGTTCCCAAGTTGTTTGGCATGATTGCCAAGGCAAAGGTCGCTGAAATTCCTCCAGCGGCAATGACCTATATCAAACTACAAGATGTTTATGCTCATGAACACCATGCCGTAGGCGGGTGGACCACGATTGGTTATTTTGGTCCCGGTACCGAAATAAAAGGCTTTAGTGACGCTCAAGTAGCCACGAGCACAGCTCACTTCACCTACTGGAGTGTAATTGACCCTAACGGAAAGTGGGATAATGTCGGAAGAAGCGAGACAAGAGCGTGGGTCGCCACCTCAAAAACGGCTTTGAACGATTGTCCTTCAGAACACCAATGGGGCGTGCAGGCCTGGATTGACAGTAAAGACAACCGCCTTGGCATTGAAACATGGCTCGATGACGAGGAACACTGCTTACCTTTGGCAGCAACATTCCTGTATCTCGGCAACGGCAAAATTTTTATTCCTGGTGGACCTAGTTAATGCGCATTGCTATATTGTAGCGCATGAGCAACATCATCGAAACTTTGAATGCGGCGGGTCAGCAAGAGCTGGTCGCCAAGCTTGAATCTTTGAGCGGCGATGCCCGCAAGAATTTGGAACGCGACATTGCCACCCAGGATTGGGAAGAGCTAAAATCCCTTTATACCGAAAAATCCAACGCATCGCTTGACGACAACGTGTCGGGCGACTTGAAGCCGATGCCATTCAAGATCGCAACTGACGACTTGCGTTACGACTTCTGGAAAGAAACCGGTGAAATTTTGTTGGGTAAGGGCCAGGTGGCCGCATTCCTGGTGGCAGGTGGTCAAGGTTCCCGCCTCGGTTTCGATGGTCCGAAGGGCATGTTCGATATCGGCCTCCCGAGCCACAAGAGTTTGTTCCAGCTGCAGGCAGAACGCTTGCAGAACTTGGCAGCCCAAGTAGGCCATGCAATTCCGTGGTGCATTATGACAAGCCCGCTGAATCACGAGGCTACGGTCAACTTCTTTACCGAGCACAACTTTTTCGGATACGCCCGCGAAAACATCCGATTCTTTGAGCAAGGCACGATTTGCGCGCTTGACCCGAACGGGAAAGCCGTCGTTGACGAAAACAATCGTTTGGCCTTGGTGCCCGATGGCAATGGCGGGTGCTTCAGAGCACTCGCCCAGAGCGGCACTCTCGCCTGGTTGATTGAAAAAGGCGTTCGCTACGTATTCCTTTACAGCGTCGACAACGCGCTTTGCCGCATTTGCGATCCGGCTTTTGTCGGCGCCCTTGCAAGCGAAGGCCGCAGCATGTCCGCATCCAAGGTGGTGCACAAGGCCGGCCCGAACGAAAAGGTAGGCATTTTCGCCTTGCAGAACAACAAGCCCGGCGTAGTCGAATACAGCGACTTGCCCGAGAACTACCGCGACATGACGAATGCCGACGGAAGCCTTACCTTTGACGGCGGAAACATCGCTATTCACTTGTTCAAAACCGAGGGCCTCCGCAAGTTGCAGACGAGCAAGCTCCCGTGGCACACCGCCCGCAAGACCGTTTGCGGTATCGAAAAGTGCTGGAAGTTCGAACAGTTCCTGTTCGACGCATTCCCGCAGCTTGGCACGATGATGCCGTTCGGCGTGGTGCGCGAAGAGGAATTCAGCCCAGTGAAAAATGCCGAAGGAAACGACAGCCCGAAAACCGCCCGCGAAATGATTGGCAGACTCCACCGCGAATGGCTACGCAAGGCTCATGTCGAAGTGAAGCCGGGCAAGCTTTACGAAGTGTCGCCTACGCTGAGCTATGCCGGCGAAGGGCTTAGCCGCCGCGTATTCGAACGAGAACTCGGAAGAAATATTTTAGAATTTGACGAAGAGTAAGACATACAAGATTCTTGTTCATAGTTTGCTTCGAGTGCCGGATGTTTTCTATTCGGCACTTTTTGCGGTTGCGTTTCCAGTCTACAAGGCATTGCATACCAAGCGCGCTTACGGGCGCACGGTAAAGCACCTCGAAAACGCGAAGGCCTACTTAAAGACCAGTATTCTAGCGCGCGATGTATTCAAGGGAATCTTTTGGAATGCGCTCGATTCATATCGCGGACTCGCCCGCTTTAAAAGCGTCGAGAATCGAATCGTCTACGAGAACGAAGAAATCATCCGCGAGGCGGTAAAGCTTGGTCCAGTAGCCGGCATCAGCATTCACCAAGGCGCATTCGAGCTTTTGCACCGCGCCCTGTGCCGTTACAGCGAACACGTGCACCTGATTACCGATTCCGTGGGCGACCAGGCATTCCGCGAAGTGCTCAAGGAACTCCGCAGCGACCCGCACCTGACCGAATACCACCCCGAAGAAACCGGCAAGCTGATCCGCGACCTGTTCAAGACCAAGGGGATTCTTGCGATGGTATTCGACCAAGGAAAGAATACCAAAGGCAACGAAGTCCAACTTTTCGGGCAAGCGAGCACGCTCTACTTACGTCTCCCGCAAAAAGTGAACCAGATGGGAGCATCCGTCGTCACGTTCCGCACGTGGACCAACGCAAAGCGGCAAATCGTCATCCGTTTCGAAAGCGCCTATCCGCCCAAAACCGAGCCCGAAAAGCTCGTCGCGGGAATAGCAAAGGAAACTGAAACGTGGATATCAGAACACCCTGAACAGTGGAGCTGGAATTACCACGGAAACTTTAGGGTCTAGCCACCCAGCAGCGTATCCTTGATGCGTTGGAAAGTCGATTCTTCTTCGCCGCTACGCACCATGATCACAATTTTTGACGTGGCATAGTGATCCGTAAAGTTAATGATCTGGCTGCGTTCTTCGGTCACCGACAAGGCGGCAAGTCCGAGGTCAGCAGCCCCGGCACGAACAGAATCTATAATATCATCAAAATCCATATCGATGATTTCGAGATTGCGCCCCAGGTAATTGGCCACATAGCGGGCGATTTCAATATCGATACCCACGATTCCGCGTTTTTTGCAACGGAATTCAAACGGCGGGAATTCGGCATTGGTCGCCACCCTGAGAACTGGGCCGACAGCGGAATCTTGGGAAACATGGTATTTGGTCTGCCCCCCAATATAACTGTCGAAAATGGAATCGTAAACGCCCATGGCGCGCATCTGGATTAAAGCAATATTCACAGAATCCAACAGGCCCATATTTTCTTTTGCAACAATGCCTGCATACGATTCTTCTTTGAAGGTTTCGTTCAAGATTCGCAGCGAGGGATTTTTGCGGGCGAAAACCTTGGCGGGAGCATCGTCACTGAGCACGGCATCAATTTTGCCTTGGAGCAAGGCGTCAACAGTCTCGGCGAGAGTCGGGAATTTTTCAATCTGGAATTTAACGGAATCGCCACCAAATTCTGAGGCATAAATTTCGGCGGTAGTGCCCTCGATTACCCCAACCTTCTTGTTTCCGAGATCGTTAATCGAGAAAACCTCGTTTTTGGGAATATCAGTCTTAGTACAGCCCGTAAAGGCTATAAACGCAAAAAGCGCTGATAAGACCCACAAACGACGCATTGTTACGAAAACCTCAACTTTTTATTACAATATAAGAAAAAAGAGTCCAAAATCAATGCAAAAAATTGTAATAATTACGGATCAGAAGGCAAAAAAGGATTCAATATCGGCAATTTCGACAAAAAAATCTATTTTTTACCGCAAAAAGAGAGAATCATGGCGCTAAACGAAGAAGAAGAATTCCAACTGAAGTGGATTAACAACCACCATATGGAAGACAAAGACGCGCAGATGCAGATGGAGGCCGAAGCGGCCGCCGTACGCCCGACGCGTGCCCCGCGTGGGCGTAAAATGCGCCGCAACCCCAGCGCCTGGGAATTGCCCGTGCCCGAAGACGAAATTGACCTGCACGGCATGACCTCGGATGAGGCCGCAGAAGCCGTGGAGCGGCGCATCGATGACCTAATGATCGCAGGCCTCAAGATCCTCAGGGTCATCCACGGCGGCGGAAACCCCAGCTACGGCAACGTCAAACGCATCATCGACCGCAAGGTACGTTCCGAATGGAGCAACCGCATCCAACTGTACAAAGTCGAGCCCGACAACGCTGGTTCGAGCATCATGATCCTCGGAAAACCGCGCCCCGCCCCGACAAAAGCCCCCAGAAAGCCCGCCAAGAAATAAAAATTTGATTTTTTTCATTTTTTTGGACCTTTCCCCTTTAAATTCTTTCCATTTTTTTCTATTATTGGACCACCGAACCGGAATATAGCTCAGCCTGGTAGAGCGCTTGCTTCGGGAGCAAGAGGTCGTGAGTTCGAATCTCGCTATTCCGATAAAAAGAAAAACCACCCTTCTGGGTGGTTTTCTTTTTATTCCCGGAAATAGCGAGGTCAAGAACGAGCGACGCAGTCGTGAGTTCGAAAAGCGAGCGAGGCGAGCGTCGCGACAGACCGCTCGCGGGCTGTCATGACCGAGCCGATGCCGCGGACGCCGAAGGCGTCAATCTCGCCAAGTCCGATTTTGGCGCAAGCCAAAACCCGGAGGGCAAAGCCTGAAACGAAGTGAAGGCTTTGTCTAATCTCGCTATTCCGATAAGACAAAAAGACACCTTCTAGGGTGTCTTTTTTGTCTTATATGGATTTGGCGGGATTGAGAACGAGCGACGAAGTCGTGAGTTCGATTACGCTCTTAGTGAACGAAGTGAAACGTAGAGCGGAAGCCTTGACCTGCAACAACGTTGCAGGCAAGCCCGAAGGGCGAAACGGGAATAACAAGACCGTTTCGGCAATCTCGCTATTCCGATACGCCGAAGGCGTCAATCTCGCGTTCCCCCCACCATTCAAAAATTCCCACGATCTTGCAATCAACCTTTTGCACGCACCAGTCATTTCCTGATTTATCTTTTAAATTCATTCAAGGAAATGCAAAAAACATGACAAAAACGCCATTTTTATAACATTTACACCACAGACACTTTACAAACGCAACTAATTGTTGTATATTTAGAGGTATGAGTACCGTGGTAACAAACATACGAATCGACAAAGAGCTCAAGGCTCAGGCAACCGAACTATTCAACGACTTGGGCTTGACGCTTTCCCAAGCGTTTACGGTTTTCCTGAAGCAAGCCATTCTGCACCACGGCCTGCCTTTTGCCGTTACAAGACCTCCGTCCAAAGAACTCCTCGAAGCCATCAAGGAAGGCGAAGAACTCGCCCACGATCCTAATGCAAAAACTTATGCTTCGTTCGATGAACTGCTTGAGGAACTGGACATAAAAAAATGAGTTCTAAAGACGGATTCAAGTATAATTTACGGATTACAAGCCGCTTCAAGAAGCACCTTAAACAAATTGCCAAAAGAAACATAGACAACGTCACAAAGATTAGCAATGTTGTCAATTCTCTACAAAAAGGGGAAACTCTTGAAGCACGATTTAAGGACCATGCTTTAGTTGGAAATTGGACCGGTCACAGGGAATGCCACATTCTTCCCGATCTTTTGTTAATCTACAAAATCGAAGAAAACATTCTTATTCTAGAACTTGTAGACACCGGCTCTCACGCCGATTTATTCGGGAAATAATTACCGCACGCAGCGAACAGAGAACCCGAAATTCTTGGGTTTGGACATGTAGCCAAATGCCATGGATTTGCTGGTGAGGTACCACACGCGGGCAGAGCCGGGGGCAATGCCTTCGGAGGAATCGTCGGAGCTCCAGAAGAAGGCGAATTTAGCGGTATTGCCGTAGGTTTCGTCGTCGAAGCGGTTGCCGGCGGGCATCGCCGAGAATTTGAGAGTGTCGTTGCCATTGGTGTCGCCCGACCAGCCGTAATCGGCCTTGATCAAGTAACCCGCGTTAAAGTCGGCGCCTGCCGCAATCCAGAGGCTTTCGAAGTCGGCGTGCGTGGGCAAGCGGAACCCGGCGGGGCATGCTTTTTTGGCCGCATCCCAAGTGTAGAGCCTGCCGTAGACCATGCACTGGTCGTCATCATCCTTGTAGCAGAAACTGCCTTCAGTTTTATAATTCAGGTTGTCGCCCAGCCATTCGAGACCAGCGATTTTTACCGTGCGGTACGTCTGCTTGTCACGCGGGTCCTTGAACTCGTTTTTCTTTTTAGACTTGGGAGCCGCCGAGGCGTAAGCCACAAACAAACTAACAAATAAAACCAGCCAGAATTTCATGGTGTAAAAATAGCATAATCAAGGAGTCTCCCCCGCGCTTTTTTTCTATTTTCTATCCAAACCCAAGGAGTCCTATGTTTTTCAAACGAATTTCTGCCGCTATCCTATGCGCCATGGCCCTGAGCCTTGCGGCCCCCGAAGCCGAATCCGGGGAAGACATGATGATTTTCAAGGCGATCCTGCAGAGCCCGATTTTCAAGGACAACTTTGTGCAGTCGTGTACCGCACAGTCCATGGAATGGCTCGGTGCAAGCCAAGCCGACAAGACCTGCAATTGCGCGTTTGACCGCATGGTGAAAGACAGCAAGTTTATCAACCGGATTCTGAGTTCGATGAACAACGAAAGCATCGATTTTGAAAAATGGGGATTTGACTTTATCGAGCCGTGCATTCCCCAGAGTTACCCCGCCGAAACGGACAACGCCTTCGTGAAAGAATGCTTGAAAGCCGGCGACGTGGACAAAGCGACCTGCGAATGCGTGCTGAACTCCATCAAGAAAGATTACAGCGTGCGTGACCTGATGAAAACCGCCTTCGAAGACCAGAAAAAGCTGGAAGTCGACTTGATGCTCAAATCGGCGCAGTGCCTTTCAAAATAATTCGGGAAATATCTCTATAAAAAAACTAACGGCATCCCCCCCAAGGGATGCCGTAGTTGGTGTTTGGGATGTTTGGTTTCGTATCTATAAGATAGATTCGTACGGGGGCAAAAGGTATAGTTGTAAGACATAAAGCGTTGTTGTGCTTTACAACGCAAAGTAACAAAAATGTATCAAATGTAGCCACACGGTGAATTTCAGTCTCAAAATGAGTCAAAATGGCGTAAATTTTTGAAAAAAAAGCATTTTTTTATTAAACAACCCCCAATGGTATTGTTGTAAAACTGCCGTTTTTTAGCAAAAAAGTGCCCAAAACGGGCAAATTTTCTCATTTCGGGGCGTTGGCACGGCCTTTGCATATATATGGCGTAAAAAAAGAGAGGAAAACATGTCAGATTTTAATAACGATGCAGAAAAGGTATTGGCCAAGGCCCAGAGCCTGCGTGACCGTTGCTCCCATTCCTACCTGGGTGCGGCCCATTTGGCGGTAGGCCTAGTAGAAGGCCCCGATGCCACCCTGAAGAAACTTTATAAATCCAAGGGCGCGAAGACGAACGAGCTTCGCGGCAAGCTGGAACCGTTCGTGCAGAAGATTCCACGTATGGAAGGTGTAAACCCCGACGTGGAACCGGATAACGACTTGAACCGTATTTTGCGTGCCTCTGTGCAGGCGGCGCGTCAGGTGAACCGCATGGTGACCCCGGGCGATATGCTCGTGGCCTTGATGAAGTTCTCGGGCGACCGTGGACTCGCGAAGGTGTTCGAAGATGCGCTCGGTTCTGTGGAAGTCGTGGAAACCTGGCTTTCGGACCCGTTTGCGGGTGCCGCCAATGCCGAGGAACAGTCTCCCTTGAAATTGTACGGGCGTGAACTCGTGGAAATGGCTGCCGACGGAAAGCTTTCGCCGGTGATTGGCCGTGAAGAAGAAATCCGCCGCGTCATCTTGATCTTGAGCCGAAAGACGAAAAACAACCCGTGCCTGGTCGGTGAACCTGGCGTGGGCAAGACCGCTATTGTCGAAGGGCTCGCCGAGCGAATCTATCGCGGCGATGTGCCTGACGCTCTGAAGGGCAAGAAGTTGTTTGCGCTCGATTTGTCTGCCTTGATGGCGGGCGCAAAGTACCGCGGCGATTTCGAGGAACGTTTGAAAGCTGTGCTCGACGCACTTGAAGAAGACGGCAACACGTTGCTGTTCATCGATGAAATCCACACCATCGTGGGTGCGGGCAAGACCGAAGGCTCCATGGACTTGGGCAACATGCTCAAGCCGAAGCTGGCCCGTGGCGAGCTGCACTGCATCGGTGCGACCACGACGCAGGAATACCGTAAGTACATCGAGAAGGATTCCGCCTTGGAACGCCGTTTCCAGCCCGTGCAGGTCGACGAGCCGAGCGAAGAGGAATCGATTTCAATTCTTCGTGGCATTAAGGACGGCTTTGATGCGCACCATGGCGTGCGTCTGCACGACAACGCGCTCGTGGCGGCGGTGAAGCTTTCGAACCGCTACATCAGTGACCGTTTCTTGCCGGACAAGGCCATCGACCTGATTGACGAGGCCGCAAGCCTGGTGAAGACGCAGATGGACACCGTGCCCGAAGCCTTGGATACCTTGCAGCGTAAGGAACTCCAGATGAAAAACGAGGAGCAGGCCTTGGCGAAGGAAACCGACGACACCAGCGTAAAGCGCCTGAAAGAGTTGCGTGAAGAACTCGCGACGACAGATGCTGCAGTCAAGCTGATGCAGGACCGTTGGCAAGAAAGGCGCGCGAAGAATGCCGAGTTGCAGGGCCTCAAGAAGTCCTTGCAGCAGGCAAAGGACGAGATGGAGCAGGCCGAAGCCCGCTACGACTTGAACCGCGCCGCCGAACTCAAGTACAACAAGATCGTGAACCTCGAAAAGGAAATCGCCGCGAAGACCGAAGAAATCAGGAAGTCTGCAAGCGACGGCGACTTGAGCGAAGAGGTGACCGAAGAGACGATTGCACTCGTGGTGAGCCGCTGGACCGGAATTCCGGTGACCAAGCTTTGCGAAGGCGAAAAGGCGAAGTTGTTGCACTTGGACGAACGCCTGCACGCCCGCGTGATTGGCCAGGACGAAGCTGTGGAAGCGGTTTCGGAAGCCATCTTGCGTAACCGTAGCGGCTTAAGCCGCGAGAATGCGCCGATTGGTAGTTTCTTGTTCTTGGGCCCGACGGGTGTTGGCAAGACGGAACTTGCCCGTGCGCTTTCCACCGAACTGTTCGACAGCGAAGCAGCCCTAGTGCGAATTGACATGAGCGAATACATGGAAAAGCACAGCGTGAGCCGTTTGATTGGCGCGCCTCCGGGATACGTGGGTTACGAAGAAGGCGGCCAGCTGACCGAAGCCGTGCGTACGCATCCGTACTGTGTGATTCTGCTCGACGAAATCGAGAAGGCTCACCCCGATGTGTTCAACACGCTGTTGCAGGTGCTTGACGACGGTCGTCTGACCGATGGCAAGGGCCGTACCGTGAACTTCAAGAACACCTTGATTCTGATGACGTCGAATCTGGGCGCCGCTCATTTCCAGAACCGCGCGGGCGATGCAAAGCCCGTGACCTTGAAGGAAATCGAGCCGGAACTCCGAGGCTTCTTCAGACCGGAATTCCTGAACCGCTTGGACGAAGTGTTGGTATTCCAGAGCCTCACGAAGCCGCAGATCAAGGACATCGTGAAGCTGAAATTCAAGGGACTCGCCGAACGCGCTGCCCGTCAGGATTTGCAGCTCACGCTGACCGACAAGGCGCTTGAAGCGATTGCCGATGGAGCCTACCAGCCAGAATTCGGCGCACGCCCGATTCAGCGTTACTTGGAAAGAAACGTGGAACGCCCGCTGAGCCATGCAATCCTCGCTGGCGAAGTGAGTGCGGCAAAACCGGTAGTCATTGACTACGATGGAACTGCGTTCACGGTGAAGTAAAATTCTCCAATCATCCTCCTTCCTAACAAAAAATGACCTGCATCCTAAACGATGCGGGTCATTTTTTAATGTCTTTTGATTAGCGTTTTATTTGGCAGACATGATTTTCGCGACTTCGTCGTGAATCAGACCATTCGAAGCCATGCTCGTATAGCCTTCGTAAATCGGGGCAACAGGCTTGCCGCTTGCATCGAAAAGATCCGTAATGCCGTCGATGGTGCTGAACTTGCCGCCCGCCTCCTTGAACAGGAGCGGATACGGAGCAATGTCCCACAGCGACACCACAGGGTCAATCATCAGTTCGGCACGGCCGGCGGCAACCAGGTAGTAACCATAGCAATCTCCCCAGCCGCGATGCAGTTTGGCTGCGCGACGTACGGCAGCATACTTTTCGCCATAGCCTGCGGTTTCCATGGTATTCACGGTGCCCGAAAGCACTAGAGATTCCGAAAGAGTCGCAACTTTGGAGCAATTCACCGGCTTACCGTCGAGGAATGCGCCGCCATCTTTGACCGCCCACACCGCCGTATTCATGGCTGGAATGCGAATGAGGCTCGCAATCGGCGTGCCCTTGCGATACAACGCAATCAGGGTTCCGAACAACGGCACGCCATGAATGAAGGCCTTGGTGCCATCAATCGGGTCAATCACCCACTGGTATTCGGCATCGGGATTTTCGATTCCGAATTCTTCGCCAATCACGCCGAAGCCCGGAGTTTCCTTTTCCCAGAACTTGCGGGCAATTTCTTCGGAGCTTTTGTCGGCGACGGTCACAGGCGTATTATCCTTTTTCCATTCCACGCCTACGCTTGCCTGAAAATACTTCATGATATTTTCTTGGGCAAGGTCTGCGGCCTTAAGCGCAATTTTCAAAAGCTCTTGATTTTCAGCAGTCGCTGCCATAACACCTCCGGCGATTAATTCTCCGCCTTCCACTTTTTAACGAGGCTGACCAGGAGTTCGTTTTCTTCGCGCTTGCCGAGAGTCACGCGGATGTGTTCGGGCAGGCCAAAGCTTGTAAGTCCGCGAACGATCATGCCGTTCTGTTCAAGGAACAGCACGAGATCCTTCGCCTTCGCACCGATGTGGACGCAAATGAAGTTACCCTGAGTCGGCAACACTTTGAAACCGAGCGATTCAAACTCCGGAGTCAGATACTTGATGCCTTCGGCATTGAGTTCGAGCGTACGCTTGACGTGTTCCTTGTCGGAAAGGGCGGCAATTGCAGCCACTTGGGCAGCCTGGTTCACGTCGAACGGCGGCTTGATTTTCCACAAGGCGCGGATAACTTCAACGTTACCGAATGCGTAACCGATGCGCAGCCCTGCAAGGCCGTAAATCTTACTGAACGTGCGGTTGATAAACAAGTTCTTGTACTTGTCCAACATATCAATCAGCACAGGATAATTGCTTGCCGTTGCAAATTCAGAATAAGCCTGATCGAGGAATACGAGCACGTTGCTCGGTACCTTATCCAGGAAGTCAATCAGTTCCTGCTTATTGTAGTAAACGCCAGTCGGATTGTTCGGGCTGCAGATAAAGACCACGCGAGTCTTGTCGTTAATAGCCTTCAAAAGTTCCGAAAGCGGAGTCTTCTGGTCACCCACACCGATACCGATAAAATCGGCGCCGTTGGAAAGTGTGGTAAACTTATAGACCGAGAACGTCGGCGTAATGCCAATGCAGTTGTCGCCCTGACGGATAAAAGCCTTACCCACCATGTCGATGATTTCGTCGGAACCGTTACCAATAACAATCTGGTCAGTGTTCACGCCGTAAAAATCAGCGATGGCATTGATCAGCTTAGGAGCATCACCACGCGGGTACAAATGTAAAATATCCGCAATTTCACGATAGGCTTCAATAGCCTTGGGGGAAGCCCCCAGTGGGTTTTCGTTCGAGGCCAGCTTCACAACCTTGGTCAAACCGTACTTGGCACGGATTTCTTCCATGGATTTGCCGGGAACGTAATCAGAAAGTTTCAAAAGCTCTGGACGCGGATCAATCATGATATCCTCTTTTTTTTGCGCCTAAAATTTAGCTAAATTGAGTCCCATGAAAATTTCCCATTTCATTATTTTTGTGTTAATAGGCCTTTGCATTCAAAACGCCTTCGCTTTGGACCGTATTTGGAACATGCGTTACACTCTCGGCCCCGATGCTAGACCCTCGCCCAAGTTTGGCGCCGGTCTTGGCTTGCGTTCGGACTTCGGAAGTAACGTGCTCTTCCCCGTGAACATTTTGGGTTCACTAAACAAGGAATGGGAATTGGGCGCCAAGGTGGACATGTATACCTACAACAAGATGGACAACATGGAAGCCTCCATTGACATCGGTGGACGATACCGTATGGGCGCCGGCCGATTTGTAGAATTGGACGGCTACTTTGGACTCAACCGCAACAACGGTAGCGCCATGGTGCTCACCTACGGCAAAGAAGTTTATATCGCAAGCAACTTTTCTAACTCCTACGAAGCACGCGCCGGTTTCTTTGACGGCGTTACCGGAGAAGACGGCTACGTCAAATTCACCCTCGGAACCATTCCGACACTGCACTTTGGCAAAAGCTTCCTTTGTATGATCGAAATTACCTCGAGCGGAAGCGCCGGACATTTCCGCGACGACTTTATGGTCGACATCATCCCGAAGCTGGAACTCGCCCTTGGCAGCACACGTGTGCGCCTGGAATTCGATATCGGCGTTCTGCAGGATGATAACAACGACCAAAAGAGCATCGGTCTGTACGTGCAGACGGCCCTTTAGTTAGCGCCACATCGTTTCGACAAACATGGTATCTTGCCGGAAGACGACATCGATCGTTCCGCGTTCAGCCGTATTCAGGTACGGAATATTAAGAGAATCCAGTCTTTGAATCACCTGTTTGCTCGGATGGCGAAAGCGGTTCTTGCGGCCGCTCGAAATGAGGGCGAGTTTTGGTTTGACACGATTCAAGAATTTTCGGCTACTTGACGTTTTTGAACCATGATGGCCAAGTTTCAGCACATCGCTTTCCAAATAAGCATCCGTTTTCATGATTTCTTTTTCGCCTTGCACCGTCAAATCACCGGTCAAGACGGCCGAATGCCCGAGCCCCTTTACCCGAAACGAGATGCTTTGCGTGTTGGCGTCTACACAGCGCTTGGTATCGGGGTGAATCACCTTGATTTCAAAGAACTTTTCTTTGTACAGCAGCCCGCGTGAAATGTCGCGGAGAAGAATGCCACGCCGGTAAGCTTCGGAAATTACCTGCTGCCAGTTTTCTTTTTCATCAATTCGCGCGCAATCCGTTAGCCAAAGTTCCTTGACCGGAAACATCTTGATGATTGACGCCGCCCCGCCAAAATGGTCCTGGTCCGCATGCGTAATGACCAAGGCATCTAGCTTGGATACCCCGATATGGTGCAAGTACGGGACAATGATGTCTTTCCCGGAATCTTGCCGCTTGATATCGCCCGCATCGACCAGAATATGGGAACCCGAAGGAGTCGTAAGCAAAAGACTGTCGCCTTGCCCGATATCGATGGCCGTCAATTTCCAACTCGGTTTGATAATGGCATAATAGCCTTTATAGGCAAACGTAACCGCAAAAAGAATCATGCAGCACAGTGAAAAGCGTCGGGCGATTCTGTTTTTACCGACAACGGGCATCAACACAATCAATACGCCGCATAAAAGTAGAATCGACGGATCAAAAGGCCCTACTGTGATAGAGGCTTGCGAAGAATCCGACAACAAGCGCGTTAAAAGCGAAGCAAGCCTCAAAAAGAAACGCGCCGCATAACAGAAATGCTCCCGCAAGAAATCAAACGGAGAAAGCAACGCAAACAGTCCCGCTTGCATGCCCATCGAAATCGCAGGCACCACCACAATATTGCCAAGCCACGCAAACGGCGAAAGGGTTTTGAAATGATGTATCAGGAAGGGCGCCGTCGAAAGTGTTGCGCACAGGGTCACGTAAGTCGGCTCCACCACAAGCGATTGCAGGCGCATCCACCATTTATTCTTCTGGAGTTCTTCAGGCAACTTTTTGAGCGGGTTCCAAGAACCCCCTATCAAGATTCCCATGGTCGCCGCCACCGAAAGCTGAAAGCCCGGATTCCAGATGACAGAAGGCTCGGGAATCATAATGAAAAGGAGAGCGACCCCCAGGCTATTCATAGTATTCGCTGTCCTTTGGAACAATGCGCCGACCTGCGGCACGGCGAACATGAGCACCGCCCGCCTTACGGCGGGCGACCCGCCGGTCACAGGAATATACAAGAACAAAAGTACAATCGCCAAAATGCGCACACTTCGATGCGGAAGTCCTGTCGCCTTCAAAAAAATCATGAGCATTCCGGCAAGCAATACCACATGAAACCCTGAAATCGCCAAAACATGCACAAGCCCCGAACGCTGAAAATCGCTGCGCAAGGCATCGGGAATACCACTCCGGTCGCCCGCCAAGAGCCCAAGCAAGAGCCCTGTTTCGGACGGATCCAAGTAATCGCTAAACCTAGACCCAATCCATTTACGGAACTGATAAAAACTGCGCTCCGGCACCCAACTTTTGCCATAAGCAGTCCAATGGACAAACTTGCCATACGCCAAGAGTCCTTGTGACTTGAGCCAACTGCGGGTATCAAAAGCTCCCGGCACTGTAGGCGGCAAAGCCGGATAATACGACGCCTCGTAACAAAGCGAATCCCCGGGCATGGGGTACTCGGGCAACGAACGTTTTTCTGTCAAACGAACTCGATAAGGCGAAAGCGGCTCCCCCGCAACCGTTTGCGTCGTGCGAATGACAATTGCCATGCCACTCTTTTTGGATTGCGTCGTTTCAACAATCCCACAAGCCTCTTTAAAAGCACCAATCGCAGGCAAATCATTTTCATTTTTGCGCATCGATAATTCATGGCAAACAAAGGCCACCACAACACTAACCAGAACAACCCATTGCAGCGACTTCTTGAAGACATGCGTCACAAGACATATAATCGGCCACAAAAAACAAGCATACAGCGGTTCATCGAGCCCCGCAAAAAAAATCGTCATTACAATGGCGCTCAATAAGGCAGGTTTTCCCATGAGCGGAGTCAGCAGATTGTATAAATCAGCCAGAATTTTGTATTTTTTTCTAGAATTCATAGTTATAAAGCCCTTCAGAAGAGTCCCTCTTCTATACACGCTTTTTTGGAGGCACCGGAACGTTTTTTTATGAAAAATTTTTGTAAAAAATTTTGTGTATTGTACTTTTTAGGCTTGGTGCTTCTCCTGGCCGGCTGTGGTGATGATCCAGAGAAAGAATTTATCCTTTACCCGGACAGTGGACTTGCTTTTGGACTTTTCCCCAATGACTACGCCCAAAACGATTCTTCGGCGGCAAACCTGGCTCACGGCATTACGCTCATAGTTCACCCCAAAGCCTCTTACCAGCTATCGTTCGACGTAGATCCCAATTTTGAAGCCCCCAAGCTCCAGCTTTTTAGAATTTACCTGAGCAAAAACGGCGAAGATTTGCGCGCCCAAGAGGTTCGCACCTTGGATCCAGAAGTTAAAAACGGTCGTTACATATACTCCTTTGTTTGCGAGGAACGAGAAAGCGCCTTGTGGGCAACAAGTTTGATTCAAAACGATTCTTATTATCAAGGTCACGTTTCAAACATCCGATTCACGGGCGAAGGCGCCTACTCCGACCATTTTTCAATCAACCTGATTCTGGTCGGCGATATCGAAGATGAACTCGAAGACTTTAGTGCCAAGGAACTGGCTTCTAGCTTGCTGGCGGAATACCGCAAGCACTATACTTCTGTAACGATTGACACGATTTATATCAACCGAGCCGCCGAGCACCCGACTCTCGGGAAAAACTACCCGGCAAACGAGCCCTGGATCGCAGGCCGTTCTTCAGATGACGTTATGGTCTCTGAACTGGGTGGCTGGCCCGGAATTGAAAACGCATTGGATATTACCCTAGTGCACTTTATTGACCAAGAAGGCATTTTGGGATATTCAAACCTGTTTAGTTCCAACCTCGGTAAGGGAACCGGAAGTACAGTCGTTCTGGGAACGCACATCAAGACCCCGGCTGGCGAAGAACCGATTGACATGCAAGGAATCATTGAAACGGCACTCCACGAAACCGGACATTTCTTTGGGCTCCGCCATACAACCGCAACGAGGGCCGATATTGAAACAATCTTTGACGACTACGATTTTGGCGATTACTCGAACCTTGAAGACGGCCTCGAAGATACGCCCTCTTGCAATTCACTTGTTGCAGCAAGTTTTGCCAAAGTTCAAAGAACCGATTTTCGCATCAATCGCTTGATGCCGCGCATCCGCATTTTCGCCAACACCCCGTTCAAAGTCGAGAACTGCCCGGATGCCGGCAATTACATGTTCCCGCTCACGGTAGAAAACAAGACTCTCACGTTTAGTAAGCAGCAGTTGGCAATTATCCGCCAGAACCTGATGATTTTTCCGCATTGATATATGAAAGCTTCACAATTTTCTGAACAAGCCCAATTGATCGCATTTGTCTTGCAGCCCGGTGCCGAATGGCTGCCCGAAGTGATTGACGCCCTCGAAAACACCTGGGGCAAGATTCGCCACAAGGGCAAGCTTTACGCCTTCGACAAGACGCCCTATTACACGCCCGAAATGGGAGAAGGCTTGTATCGCGGAGTAGTTTCGTTCGAACGTACGATTCCGCCTGAAACAATTGCCACTGAAAAAGAACGCAGTAACGCGCTGGAACTTACGATGGCGCAGGCCAGCAGCCCAGATGCACGCCGAGTGAACATTGATATTGGCTACATGGACTTGGACAAGGTGGTGTTGCCGAGCTACAAGCGTGGGCCCTTCAAGCTTTACGCCGGCAATGGCGTGTGGCTCGACATGCTCCTGACTTATGCAAAAGGGCTGTTCCACCCCACCGCCTGGGCTTTTGAAGATTTTAAGCGCAACCCCTACCAGCACGACTTGCAACTTATTCGCGAGCGTTACAAAAAGGCCGGCAGCGGGAAAAACGACTCCTCTAAGGAAACGGCGGTACGACTTTGAAAAAACTGGCCTCGATTGTCATTGGCATCATCGTCTTGCTCGTTGGAGTTCGCTGGTTCATGCAACAATCGGCAGCCAAGGAGGCTTTTGACAAGCACGAAGCGCTAATCGCCGAGACCAATGAATGCCTTGAAATGGCAGAATGGAACTGCGCCGAGAGAAACGTGCGCACGCTTCTCAAAGAAACGCCTGATGACCAGAACTTGCAATTACACCTGGCAGGAATCCTTTTCGAGCAGGAACGCTACGAAGACTGCATTGCCTACATTCAGTCGCGAAAATTCAAACACGAAGACCTGGATTATCTTAAACAGAAAAGCGAATCCCTGATTCGCGAAATGGACGAGCTCAAGATTGAAAGATCCATGCACTTCCGCGTGGAATTTGAAGGACGCCCTTCCCGCAGCGACGTGATGGAAGCGCTCTCGGTGTTAGAAGTCGCCTACGATTCGCTCTGCCACCTGTTTGATTTTCACCCCGAAAACAAGATGCACCTGGTGCTTTATGAATCTTCACAGTACCAAGGCATCGGTCCTCGCCCCGAATGGGTCGGAGCCGTATTCGATGGCAAGCTCCGCATTCCCGTGAACGTGATGGCCTACCGTGAAATTTACCGTCCGATGTTCTTCCATGAACTTACACACGCCTTTATTCGCGCCATGACTCGCTATCATGTTCCGCTTTGGGTAAACGAAGGAATTGCCCAAGTCATTGACGCTTCCCGCACGGGAATGGCTAGGCCAGAAGGAGGCGTTCCCAGTATCGAAGCCCTGACAACTCCGTTTGTGAACGAAAACAATACCGGTGCCGCAATCAAACTCTACTGGTATTCGCAAGCCATGGTGGAACGGCTTTTGGCTCGCAACAGGGACCTTGTGCATTTCAAAAAGTTCATTCAGGACATGCGCGCCCTCGGCGACGATGAAGCGCTCAAAAAATACTACGGCGTCACCACGCAGCAACTGCTAGATGAAGTAAAGTAGCGGAGGATTCTATGGCGAAGAAAAAACACATCGTGATTCTTGCTACTGGAGGCACAATTGCTGGCGTCGGCGAACCCGGTAAAAATACGGGCTACGTATCAGGGCAAATTTCTGCGACAGACTTAGTGGCATCTGTGCCGGAACTTTCGGAATACGCTGAAATTACAGCCGAGCAAATTTGCAACGTGAATTCCGATGACATGACGGACAAGCTGTGGATCAAGCTTTCAAACCGCATTGCCGACTTGCAAGCGGACGATTCTGTGGATGGAATCGTCGTCACTCACGGCACCGACACCATGGACGAAACAGCCTACTTTATCAGCCTGACAGTCAAGTGCGAAAAGTCCGTTATCGTGACAGGCTCCATGAAGCCCGCAACCGCTAAAGATCCCGACGGGCCCGCGAACTTACTCGGTGCCGTTCGTGCCGCAGCAGGCTTTGCCGTCGATGACGACCCGCCGGCAAATTTGGTCTGGGTCTACTTTGCAGGTGAACTTTTCGATGCACGCAATGTGCAAAAATGTAGCGCATCGGCAATTAATGCGATGGGCGTCAGCGCCCCCGGCGAAGGCTCCAACTGGAACGCCCTCAAGGAACAAAACTTCTTTGACGTTTCCAAGCTTGAAAGCCTGCCGCGTGTAAACGTGGTCTACTTTACCGTAGACGCAAACCCGAAAATCCTGGAGTACGCCGCCTGCGTTTCCGACGGGCTTGTGATTGCAGGTGCAGGCTCGGGTGAATTCAGTCTTGCGTGGGCGAAAGTCCTCGAAAGCATCGATATTCCGGTCGTCATTGCAAGCCGCACTCACCACGGACTTGTGACTCTGAACGAGTCACTTGCGCCCGGCCGCATTTGCGCTGGCCGCCTGCCGCCCCAAAAAGCCGCAGTGCTCCTCAAGCTCGTGCTTACGCAGACAAGCCGCACCGACGACATCAAGCGGGTATTCGCGCTTTAACCAACCCGTTCCAGCGAACAGTAAGAACCGTAAACAAAAAACCTGCCCTTGTTCTGGGCAGGTCCTTTGAAATTTTTCTTTTTTGAAAAATTACTTGGCTTCAGCAGCGGCAGCCGGAGCAGCTTCAGCAGCGGCAGCGTCGTCAGCCTTCTTACCGCTCTTGGCAGTAATGGTGAAGATAACAGTGCGCGGCTTGCAAGCGAGTTCGATACCGTCTTCGAGCTTCAGGTCCTTGGCGTAGAAAGTCGTCGGAGCCGGGAATTCGGAGATGTCCATTTCGAGCACGGCCGGAATCTTGGTCGGCACGGCAGCGAGCTGGATGTAGCGGTTCTGCTGAGCAAAGGTACCACCCTGGGTCTTAACACCAACCGGGAGGCCGTTGAGCTTGACGAGAACGCGAACCTTGACCTTGGTCGTATCGTCGATCTTGAGGAAGTCGATGTGTTCAATTTCCTGAGTCAGGGGGTTCTTCTGGTAGTTGTAAATTACGGCAGCGTTGCCGGCCTTGCCATCAATTTCCAAGTCGAGAAGCGTGTAACGCTTACCCGGGGCGAGGACCTTGCGAACATCGATTGCGCTAACGCTGATATTCACAGACTCCTGACCCTTACCATAATAGACAGCCGGGATCTGGCCAGCCTTACGAAGGCGGGCGTTGTCGCGGCTCTTGCCTAGCACTCTCGAGGTTGCTGCGAGCTTTGTGAGTTCCATAATTTTACTCCAATTAGTAAATGGTTAAAAAATTCATTGGGGTAGCAGGATTCGAACCTACGAATAACGGAATCAAAATCCGTTGTCTTACCACTTGACGATACCCCAATGGTGGCGCAAATATAGCAAATTTGCGCCATTTTCAAAGGGTTCGGGCTAAAAACCCTCAAAAAAGCGGGTCACCACCTGGTACCTAGAGATGGGTTTCAGCTCTTCGGCAGCCTCTTTGGCCTGCTTGCGGGTTTCGAAAACGCCAAAAACAGACGCCCCCGACCCCGACATCAGGACGGCCTTCGCCCCGAGACGCTTAAATTCGGCCTTCATTTCTTCGACAAGTGGGTGCTTGGGGAACACTGATTCTTCGAACGCATTGAAGGTGTTTGTGAGTGCAAAGTCGATCGATGCGGACTTGCCCGTGCGCATGCACTTGGACTTGTATGTTTCCCAACGGTCCGGGCCAGACTTGGGAACGCCAGCGTAGGCATCCTTGGTCGGCACGGAGTCTAGCGGAGTGGCCACCAGCAAGTACTGTTCGTCACTCAGCTGCAACGGCTTTACAAAAGTGAGCTTTTCGCCAATACCTTCGGCCATGGCGGTACCGCCACGAACCAGGAAGGGAACATCTGCTCCAAGTTTCGCCCCAATTTCTTCGAGCTTTTCAAATTTGAATTTGAGCTTCCACAGCTGGTTCAACAAACGAAGCGTTGCAGCAGCATCTGCAGAACCACCGCCAAGGCCAGCGCCCAAAGGCATCACTTTATTAAGGTAAATGTCAGCGCCGAGCGTCGTGCCCGATTCTTGTTGCAAAAGCTTGGCGGCCTTGTAAACCAAGTCCGATTCCAGCGGATAATTCTGCGGTTCGTTGTAGCAAAGCGTAATGCGACCATCCTGACGCGGCTCGGCACTTATGGTATCGCCTGCGTCAATGGTCTGGAACAGCGTGCCCAAGTCATGGTATCCGTCTTCACGCTTGCGGATGACATCTAAGAACAAATTAATCTTAGCAGGAGCGTATTCTTTCATGCCATTAAACTTAGCAAAAATATTCCAATTTGGAATACCTAGGACAAACTTTTCATTACCGTAAAAAAAAAACAATATATATTAAGGGATGATAGTTTCTAACTATTAAATAAGCCCAAAGCTTGTAAAACCAAAAGAAGAGAAAATTATGAAGAAAATCGTTTTCACCATTTTCTTATGCCTTGCTACATTGGCAGTGGAAGCCCAAGTCGACAAAATTCTGGGACCGTGGACCGCCATCGACCCCGATACCGACAAGCCTTACGCCACCGTACTCATCTATAAAAGCAGCAACGGGCTGTATTACGGCAAGCTCACCGAAATTCTGGATTCCGACGACCCCGCCGACCAAAAGCTCATCGGCACCATCATCATCAAGGACATGAAAGAAGATGACGGTATGCTAAAGGGCGGCTCCATTTACGACCCCGAAGAAAACAAGACCTACCATGGAAAGATATCACTTACCAAGGACGGTCGCCTAGAAATGCGCGGTTCGCTTGACCGCTGGGGACTTTTGGGTGCCACGGAATATTGGAAACGCAGTAAAAAGTAAAAAAAGATGGAATAAGGAGAAAATATGAAGAATCTGTTTATTAAAGTGCTCGGCACTAGCTTATTGTATGCGGCAACCACCTTTGCCCAGTCAGCAAACGAAATCGCCAAGAAAGTTCACGACTTGCCTTCCGGAAAAACATCGTCTGGAACCATTTCGGTTACCCTGATTGACAAAAACGGGAAAACCCGCAATCGCGAAATCGCATCTTACACCATGAAGGACGGAACCACCGACAAGACGGTCCTTGTTTTCAAGACACCCAGGGACGTGGCAGGAATCAGCTACCTCACCTACGACTACCCCGACAAGGCCGATGGTTCCACCGTCGATAGCGACAGCTGGATTTACCTCCCTGCCATGAAAAAGGTGCGCCGCGTTTCGGGTTCCAGCAAGGACGACGATTTCCAGGGAACAGACTTTACTTACGACGACCTGGGCACGCGCAGTCTTTCCAAGGACAACTTCGCCATTCTCGGCGAAGAGAAGGTAAATGGTGTTGACTGCTGGATTCTCGAAGCCAAGGCAAAGGATCCCAAAGCAAAAGTCAGCCGTCGCGTGTCCTGGGTGAACAAGAAAACTTACGTGGTCCACAAGGGCGAATACTACGACAAGCAGAACCACCTGCAAAAGACACTCGTTGCCGACAATATTCAGCAAGTGAACGGCTACTGGACCTCTCTCAAGATGACCATGACCAACGTCCAAACAAACCACAAAACCGTCTACGAAATCAAAAACCTTAAGTACGACGAAAAAGTAAACGAAAGTTACTTTACAGTCAGTGCGTTGGAACGTGAACAGGTCAAGTAAAAATGAGAGTTTCTAGAATCAATCATTTTTTTCGCAAGGTCGGAACCACCCAGATTCGTTACCGTTGGCCCATTCTAGCCATACTGCTCGTTATTACCGTAATCTGTAGTTCCGGTCTTGCCGATTTCGCTCTTTCGCGTGGCGAAGAGGGCTGGTTTGGCGATTCCGACGAAATCACCATCAATACGAAAAAATACGAACAGGTCTTCGGGAACCTGAACGGCGTCGGAGTCCTCCTCGTAAAGCAAGGCGATGGCGATGTCTTTAGCGAAGACATCCTGAATGTCATCGATAAAATCGGGACGCGGTTACAAGACGAAATTCCGTTTGCAAACAGGCTCACCTCGATTATCAATGTCAATATTCCCGTAGGTAACGAAGAAGGTTTTGAAATCGTCAAGCCTTATGAGAACGGGATCCCCTCGGACTCGGCGGAGCTCGCCAAGGCACGTGCCCTCGTGATGCGCGGGAACGAAAAAACGAACGCCCTCATCAACGCACTCGTCAGTGACGACGGACGCGAAACCTGGATTTCCTTGTCGCTCCACCCGTTCGAAGGCAAGGAACTTGAAGAGAAATTCGAAGGCGACGTAGAAGAAGTCAACCTGGCTATCGGCTACAAGCTGATGGAAATTATGGAAAGCGACGAATTCCAGAACAAAGACTATAAACTGTATGGCGGAGGAATCCCGTTCGACAGCGCCTGCGAAGACCGTTACGAAATTCCCGAATACGGCATCAGGGTACTATGCAGCGTCGGCGTGATGCTTTTATTCCTGGCACTTTTCTTGCGCAATTTCTTTGGCGTTTTCGTTCCGGCAATCACTACCCTCAGTGCCATCGCCTCGGTATTTGGCGGCATGGCCCTTTTCGGAGTAAAGGCAGATTCTACGCTCGTCACTTTGCCAGTCGTTCTGGGCATGGCATTAGCCGTTGGCTATTCGGTGCATTATATAAACATGTTCAAGTTGCAATTTAGACGCACCGGCATCCGTAAAGAATCTGCCATCAAATGCATCGAAGAATGTGGTTGGCCGGTCCTGTTTACGGTGCTTACGACCATGGCTTCGTTTATCAGTTTCCTGTTTGTCGACATGAAACCCCTTGTATGGATGGGTAAAGCCGCAGCTCTTGTGGTGCTCGCGATTTACCTCTATGTAACAATCCTGATTCCAATTCTACTGTCGTTCGGCAAGAACGGCGTGCCCGACACTACTAGCAAAGACGGAGCGACAAAACTGGACAAGGTATTTTCAGCCTGGTCCGATCTCGTCTATAAAAGAAAATGGCACTTTATTGTGGCTGCAGCCCTGATTATTGCAGCATTTATTCCGGGAATGTTCAAGATTACGGCGCAACTGGACTACCTGAGTATTTCGGGCGACAAGGTTCCCTATGTGCAAGAAATCAAGAAAATGCTAAAGACTAAGCTCGGAAACCAGTACAGCTATTCCATCATGATCTCTTTTGACGAAGAAGGCGCATTCAAGAAGCCCGAAAACATGAAAGCACTTTTGGAACTCGAAGATTACGTAGGCGCTCTTTCGCTTACCAAGTGGTCGGGTGGAAAACCGCGCGTGACCTCGGCGACAAGCATCTTGAAAGAAATGAACCGAGCTCTAAACGAAGGCAAGGATTCGCTTTACACTGTCCCCGAAGACGAATACGTACTTGCGCAGCTGATGGAGCTTTCGTCTATCGAAATGCGCGAAGACTTTAGCGAAACGATGGACGAAGAATTCAGAATTACAGAAGTCAGCGTGGACATGACCCAATTCGCTACCGAAGAAGCGCTCCAAAACATGAACGCTTTAAAGGCTAAACTCGCCGAACTGTTCCCGAACGCCCAATGCACACTGCTTGGCGACATGATCCGCTATTCCGAAATGAGCAATCGCATTGTTTTTGGAGGTCTAAAATCCTTCGGATTTTCGCTCATCATCATCGCCATCATGCTGATGCTTGCATTCTCCAGTTTCAAGCTTGGAATTATCGGCATGATTCCGAACGTGGCCCCTGTCATTTTGGTGGGCGGTGTCATGGGATACTTTGACTTTGCGCTGGACTTTAGCACTGTCACCGTGATGCCCTTGGTATTGGGTATTGCCGTAGACGACACAATCCACTTGACCACACACTTGAAAGTCCGATACGAAGAATGCGGATCCCTATCGAGGGCGATGGAAGCGACCTTCCGCGAAATCGGGGCTTCGATGTTCCTGACCACGTTGATTCTGTGTGCGATGTTCGGCGTTTACCTGTTTAGCCCCTTGCGTTTCTTGATGGTGCTCGGTCTGCTAATCATTGTCGGCCTTTCAAGCGCCTTGCTCGCCGACTATACGATTACGCCCGCACTTCTGCAAGTGTCAAAACCGTATGGCAAAGAAAAGGAGAAAGCATGAAACGATTTACCGCACTCAGCTTAGCCATTGCCGCTACCGTTTGCGCCCAAGAAACAGTCTTCTTGGGTAGCCTAACCTCGCAGGCCGGGGTAGGACTCCCGAACGCACACCACAACAAGGGCGACTTTCTGCTCGGCCAGACGATCTTTGACGGCACAATCAAATCGTACCTGGACGAAGCCATGGTTTATGTAAACGGCCAGATTGTCCACGACGCCTTAGGCGCTCAATCGACAAACGGCTCATCGGCATTTGTGGCCGATGACGGCACTTTCGCCTTAAAACTACGCGAAGCATACATCGACTGGAAGGGCGAAATGCTTGCGCTCCGTATCGGTCGACAAGTGGTCTCTTGGGGCAAGGCAGACGACATCCAGATTACAGACGTATTGAATCCGCGAGACGAAACAAATGTAGTTGCAGCCGACTACAGCGAATCCAAGCTAGGTGTAGACGCCGTGCGCCTATCCCTATTAACCGAAAAAACGCAGGTGGATGCCTACTGGATTCCGTTCTTTACGCCAAGCATTCTGCCACTTGCCAAGGGAAATCCACTGCATTCACGCATATTCCCGGAGGAAGTGGATGGCGTCGGGATCAATTATCCAGAAAAATACGACGACTTTGAACTTCCTGAAAAAAGGCTTTCGAAGAGCGAACTCGCACTTCGCGCAAGCTCATATACTTCGGTCGCAGATTTGTCGCTGTACGGATTCTATGGTTGGGATGACCTCCCGTTAATCCGATACAACCCCAATATTGTTTTTGGCGATGGCGAAGATATGCCTGCAACCAGCTACACAATCGATGTGACTGGTGAATACAAGCGTATGTACATGATCGGAGCCGATGCAGCGATTCCTGCCGGAGATTTCGTATTCCGTCTTGAAGGAGCCTATTTCCCAAAGAGGCACTTCCAAACAGATGTCAACAGTCAACTCTTTAAGTATTCGGAAGACTCGCGCCCCGCAAGCAAGAGAAAGAATCAAGTCTTGGGCCTTGCCGGGCTAGACTGGACACCTAGCGGAGGTTGGACGATTACAGCACAATATGTTGCAGACGGCGTAATCGATCACGATAGCGACCTTGAACGAAACGAGTTCGAGCACCAGGCAACCTTGAGTATTGAAAAATCGATCCTGAACGAAACGCTCACCATTATGGCCTCGGGCGCTTTGGATCTATGGGATTTTTCTACGGCAAGCGAACTGGAACTGGACTACAAGCTAACCGACGCGATTACGCTTAGCCTGATTGGAGACCTGTACTTGGAAGGCCCCGACGGCAAGGAGGGGCTATACGGCGAATACCGCGATTATAGCAGCGTCACTTTCAAAGGAAAAATGTCATTCTAACGTTCTGGAGGGGAAAGCATGAAAAAAGCATTATTTGCATTCGCTGCCGTACTTTGCTTAAGCAGTCAGCTTTTCGCAGAAGAAGCCCCGAAAAAAGCCACTCAAGCACCTTCGCCTTGGGAGTTTTCAGCGACGACCTCTGCGGCCTACTATCCTGAAGTAGAACACGATCGTGGAAGCACTCATATTACAGGCATCAGCGGTCCATACGACGGCATCGAGGCCGTTGCTGAGTTTGACGCGGCCTACACGCTCCCCTTCTTGCGTGGAGACGACGAATTCACCGCCGACAACCATGTAACCTTCAATATGGGTCTAGAAATTTCACCCATTACGGTCGCACCCGTCGCATCGATTACCGTATCGCCCATTGCCTTTTTGGAACTAGCAATCGGCGGCACGGCAGGAACCGGCTGGAACGCATTCGATTTATTCCAAGGCATGGCTGCATACAACGAAACCAAGCCCGAATATAAAGACATGACGCCCTTTGCACACTGGTACTTGTACGGCTGGGGAAGCGCATGTCTCATGTTCGATCTTGCCGCCCTCTGGGAAGGCGACTGGCACCACGTTGTAGCGACAGCCACCTACAAAGCCGGCTACCAGAAATTGACTGGCACCGACAGCGATGTTTGGCTCTGGCAGGAGACAGACGGCATGGCAAGCGGCTGGGTGTACGAGCAGGAATACTTTGTAGGCTACCAGATGCCTTTGAAACTTTCGATGATCGGCGTCGGCACCACGCTTTCGGGCCATTATAAGTCCAGCGATTTCGGCGACTATTCATCAAACTACAAGGGCGACTTCATGACCATCGATATTTGGCCCATGGCTGAAATCACACTTGACAAGAAAGACAAGCTTTTTGTGCTTTTTGATTTCCAGTCGCGCCGCAGTTTCCACGAAAAATACAAAGACGTAGAACACGAGCCCCTAATGACATACAGCGGCAGGGAATGGATATTCTACACACTCGGCTTCCAGTGGAAACATCTGTTTTAATTCTTTTCACAATTTTTTTACTAAAATATAATACGGAGCCTAGAATGGAACTTAGAACTGTTTTGAACGATGCTGAAATGACAATTGCTCTTTCTGGCGAGCTGAACACCCTCACCTCGCCCAAACTCGCAGAAGAAATTGCAGCACACATCGAAAAGGTAAACTCGCTAATCATGGATTTCAAAGAATGCGATTATGTATCCTCGGCAGGGATCCGAGTATTACTTTCAACATTCAAGGTCTTAAAAAAGAAACAGGGAAACATGCAACTTCTCAATATCGGCGAAAACTTCAGGGAAGTCCTGGACGCAACCGGACTCGACGCCGTTTTCGGTTTAATTTAAATGACTAACTACGAAATAGAGATGGAACTTGACAAAGCTTCAAAAGCCCTGTCAAAAGAAACGCAATCTATAAATCTATCTTACTGGAATGCCGGCTCCGAATACAAGGCTCAGCTCAAAGATATCCTCAAATACGAATCCGTACAGGATATTTTTGACTATCAATATTATCTTCCTGAATCCATCAAAAAAAACATTGCAACCAAATTAGGCTTTTCAAGCGAAGATTTCTACGAATCTCAGGGTTTCGCCTTCTCGCAAAGCACCCATTCGATTGTAACAATCGCAGTATTTCTTTCACAAAGAAATTTGAAAACAGGAATCATTGCGCCAGCATACTTTACGGCACAGACTTGCCTAGACGATTTAAAAGTTGACTACCACGTTTTTAACGAATTCATTCCCAACTTCAATCAAAATTTTGATATCGGCCCCCTTATAAATTCGGACTGCGAAGCATTTTGGTTCACCTCTCCCATCAACTCGACAAGCGTTTATTTCAATCAAAATGTCGTAAACGGCATTCAAGAACTTCTAGATGCAGGAAAATGGGTCATCTTGGACGAGGCCTTATGCGTAAACGGAAAGGAACTTTCAAGAACATTAGGAATTCAAGAAAAACTAATGTACATCTATAGCCCGCACAAGGCTCTAGGAATTCAGGGAATTAAATTTTCTGTCATTGTCACACATAAAAAGTTCTCTGACGAAATTGATAGGCTTAAAGATTGTTACGGAGGCTCCCTAAATTATCTAAGTCAACTGGGTGCACGTCATTTCATCTCCCAAAATTACGACGAATGCCTTCGTTTTTACAATCAATTTTGGAGCGACAATTACAAACGAGTTCATCAGATTCTAGCAAATTACCATTTCGCCCATGTATCACCTGATATATCCGGTCATTATGCCATGATCTTTCTTGACGGGTGTATAGGAACGGAAAATTTTATTTTCGCCATAAAAAAACTAATCCAGGAAAAGGGATATTTAATTTTTCCGGGTGTCATGCACGGTTTTGACATAAGCAAACAGTTCTGTTTTAGAATCAACCTGCTCCTGAACAAGAGTGATTTGGAAAAAGGACTTATTTCAGTTCTTGACTACATGGGCAAATTCATCGAGAATGCATAATGGCTAAAGAAAAATTTTTCGCCGTACATGACAAACTTACCGAACACGCTCAAATGACGCCCGGTGCCATTGCCGTTATCTGCGCAGACAAGGAACTTTCGTACAAGGAACTTGACCAGGAATCAGATTATTTGGCGGCATCGCTTTTCGCCCTGATTCCAGAAATCAGACAAGGGGATTTCATCACTCTTGTATTGGACAGGTCTTTCTCTATTCATATCGCCATCATGGGCGTTTTAAAAACGGGTGCGGCCTTTATCCCACTTACACTCGACACGCCTCCTGAAAGAATTGCATACAGCATCAACGATTCCAAATCGCCAGCCATCATTACAACCGCAAAAATCAAGGCGGAACTTCTAGAAATAGGCAAATGCACTTGCAAGATTTTCACACTAGAAGAACTCCTTGCCAAAGCGAAAAAAGAACATTTAAAAAAACAAGTTGTTCATGTAAGCCCCGATGACATGGCAATGTGCATTTACACCTCAGGTTCTACAGGAAATCCCAAAGGGGTCTCGCTTAACCACAGGGCCATTTACGAAGAATTCTTTCCAGAACAATGGATCGCCATTGCCCAATATCAAATTCATCGATTGGCCGACATATCCCCATTCACGTTCATCCTTTTTTATACAGGATTCTTTTATTGCATTTATGCAGGCGCCCTATTTTTCCTTAACAAAGAAAACGAGCTTAAAGATTTAACAAAATTTTCGGAACAGATCAAGAAGTATCAACTGGATTCCGTAATTGGAATACCTTCATTCATAGAAATTCTACTTTCTGCGGCAGACAAAGAAAATTTTGAAAGCATTATAGGCCTTTACATGGGCGGAGAGCCGCTCTCTCCGGAGCATGCCACGAAAATTTTCAGCAAACTCCCTACCGTAAAAATCATCAATGGGTACGGTACGACAGAAACATGCTCCATGGCCGTGTGCAAGGTATTGCGAAATACAACAAATTCCTTCACAAATGGAATTCCATACCGGACAAAAGTCTTCATCGTAGATGAAGAAGGAAACGAACTTGGACCAAACCAAAAGGGAGAACTTTTAATACAGGGCAAGACCCTTTCTTGCGGATACTTGAATCGTCCCGATGATACGGCAAAGAGCTTTATAGAATACAGAGGCGAAAGAACATACAAATCTGGGGATCTTGCCTATAGGACCGATAGCGGAGAAATTGTGATCTGCGGGCGAACCGACGATATGGTAAAGTTAAACGGACAGCGAATTGAGCTCCAAGAAATAGAACAATCCATCTTAAAAATTGAAGCCATTAAGCAAGCAACCGTTATTTTAAAGACCAACGAAAAAGAGAATTTCCTTGTCGCATTCATTGTTGCAGACACAGACATATCTACAAAGGCTATCAAGGGTGAGCTATCAAAATTTCTTCCGCCTTATATGATTCCTTCGGTTTTTGTAACGCTTGAAAAGATGCCCTTAAATAAACACGGGAAAATTGACAAGCAAAGCCTAAAAACAATGGATATTTCGTTTAAGCATTTAAACGAGGACTCTTCAGAAATTGGCATCGAAAACATCTTATGTTCAGCGGTCAAAAAAGTTCTTGATCTAAAAAGAGACCCTTCCAAAGAAGATAATTTCTTTGAGCTAGGCGGATCCTCTATATCAGCCGTTGAGCTAATCATCGAGATAGAAAAGCATCATTTAACGCTGACGGTTTCAGATATCTACTACGGAAAGACAATCGATCGAATTGCAAAAAAAATACAATCAAACAAGAACTCAGATGACAATGAAAAATATGAAGAACAATGCCGAAAAAAAACATTCGACATAAAGGCAGAGCAAGAATTTTTCCTATCTGAAGAAGAACAAAAATCCGGCAGTAATTACGTTTACAACTTTTCGTACGTTGTCACACTCGGAAATCAATACGATGAAAAAAAACTATGCGAAGCCGTAGACAAGACACTTCAAAAGCATCCGATGATGATGTCTGTTTTTTCGAAAGATGAAACGGAAAAATATTCCGTCTCATACCGCCCTGAATTGATAAAAAAAACAGAATTGTGGCACACCTCCGAAAAAGAATTCAACAAGTTTAAAGAAAAGCCGGAGCGTCCATTCAATTTATTCGGAGAACATCTGTATAGAACCAAAGTCATTGTAACAGAGAAAAACAAGTACCTCTTTGTGGAAGTCCATCATTCTCTAGGAGACTATTACTCGTGTTTTATATTCGCCGTACAGACCTTCAACGAGTATTACCAAGAAAAATCAGGAGATGACTTTTATTATTCGTACTTACAAGACCTAGAAAACACCAAGAAGTCCACAAAATATGCTGAGGCAAAAAGATATTACGAATCCCTAAAGGGCGATTTCAAATGGTGTTGCGTACTTGAATACGACCATACAAAATCTTTCGGAAAAAGTGCTTATTTGGATTACGATTTAGGAATTTCCCTAGATCAAATGAACCAAGCCGAAAAAAGACGTTCTACATCCAGGAATGAACTTTCTATCGCGGCGGCAATACTTGCCCTTTCCGAGATGACGGAAAAAAAGAAAATCTGCTACACCTGGACTTATGACAACCGGAAAGAAGGCAAATACCTAGAAACAATCGGCAGTTTCGAAGAAAATCTACCCATCTTTATCGATCTTGAAAAAACGGATTCTCCCTCAAAAGTTCTTTCCGAGATTTCAGAACAAATCCTAAAGGGCATTTTCTATTCGGAATGCCTAGGTGATATTTTCTACAATGACGAACTGGACACATACACCTTGGAAATCATCTATCAAAAGCAAGTCCATGAAAACACCATGCTGAACCTGATTCCGCCGGAAGTTCAAATCGAAGAAGTGGGTTTGAACCGCAATGCGGCAATGCCTTTCGAAATAGAGGTGCGCGAAAGCCCTTCGGGACTATCCCTGTTTATCGAGTATGCGGAAAATCTATACACTCCAAAACAGGCGTTACATTATGCAGAACTGTTAAAAAAGAATTTGACCCTTTTGATGAGTACCTAATCAAATTACCATTTTTTAACCTATTATTATATTTAAATGAATGAGCAAGACTTTTCTGTCTAAAAAATTTCTTTCGCTACTGGTTTCGGGAACAGTCTACATGATTGTCGTTCCAATCTTGTTGCTGTCGGATTCCGTGATTGCAGGCCTTGTATTAGGAGAAACGAGTGTCGCCGGCATCAGCCTTGTAACCCCCGCATATTCCCTAGCCGCCTTTTTTGGCGGAATCCTTTCGATTGGCGTTCCCATCTTGTACAACCGCGCCATGGGAGAATTCGATCAAGCGAAAGCAACCCAGTATTTCAGGGTCGGATTGACCGCTGCTGTTAGCATAGGCGTACTCTTGTTCTTAGCCTTTACGCTGTTGGGCGATACCTATCTCCATTTTTTCGAAGCGACCCCCGCTGTTTTTGAACAGGCCAAGCAGTATTTCTTTTGGTACAAGCTAACCATTCTGATTTTGCCTTTATTCCTACTGATGTGCGAAGCCGTATTTTCAGATGGAGACGACACGATTAGCACAATCGCAGGCATCGTACAGCTAGTTGTCAACATAGCCCTCTCCATCGTCCTAGCAAAATCCATGGGCATCGAAGGAATCGCCCTGGGTTCGTTTATCGGTACCGCACTTGCACTTTTAGTGACTAGTCTCCACTTATTCAAGAAAGGAAACTCGCTAAAAATCGGATTCCATTTTTCAATTGCAAAAATTTTTCACATAGCGAAATACAGTACGATCGATGCGAGTACCTATCTATTTTTCGCCTGCTTTGCAGTGATTGTCGAAAAATACATCACATTCGCATTCGGTTCTGAAATGCTGATTATTGCCTCCGTTATTTTCTTTGCAAAAGAGTTTCAGATTATTTTTGACGGCATCGGAGAGGCCATTACACCCCTCATCAACATCTATCTAGGCGAAGAATCCTACCGCGGCATTAAAAATTGCTACAAGCTTGCGCAGAAAGCGGCTGTTGTCGAAGGGGTTTTAATGACCGTCATCATAGCGGCAGCGGCTCCACTCATCGTAAAAATTTATGGCATTGAGAATCCAGAAATCGCCGAGGAGGCCATCAACGGGGCACGCATTATTGCACTTGGGCTCACCGGAACCAGTCTTCTCTACTTGCTCTCTTCGTATTATCTGCTCATCGACAAGATTTTTCTTGGGGCACTTCTCTGCGGATTACGCGACGTGATTGTCGCCGCCCCCCTCCTATTCATTCTCGGCGAAAAATTTGGAATTTACGGTTTCTTTATCGGGATAGCCCTTTCGAGTATTTTCGCCTACATCGTCTCGACACTATTTATCCGCACCAAATACGGCAAAGAAAACTACCCGTTGCTACTTGCAGATAAAGAAAAACGACTGAACTACCGCTTCTACGAACTCAAGCTGGAGCCGGAATTGATTATTGATGTTCAAAAGCAGATAGAGCGATACCTTCAGGAAAATGGCATCAACAAAAAAATCATAGCCAAAGTCAAATTGCTCATTGAAGAACTTTTTATGCTTGTTTTTGAGAAAAACGGGAACACGGCAACCTATGCGGAATGTTCCGTCTTTATTCGAGAAGATGGAATCCAGATTATCACTAAAGACGATGGAGTTTTATTCGACTTATCAAGCGACGATGTAATCGCAGGTTCCATTACCGAGTTCATGGTTTCGGGTTACATGGAAAAAATGAAAAATAACAAAATGTACCTAACAACCATGAGTTACAACCGTAACACATTCAAGGTAAAATTCGAGGCATAAATATGACCTATGAAGAAATTGCAGATACCCTGTTTGTAGAAATATCCGTTTTCACGACCTTGCTAACCGCATTCATGTTGTACAACAACATCGTATTGTACAAGATGAGTTTCAAGGACAAACTTTCCATTATGCTTATATCGGCAACGGTCTTATCCGCCTTTGACGGAATATGGCATTTTGTAGATGGGAATCTTACATACAAAATTCTTAATTATGCCTGTGCCTATATTTTTGCAATTGCAATGATGCTTGGAACATCGATGTTTACGCGATTCTCGTTGAATCAATTTGGACTCAAGATGAGTTCAAAAAAATTGCACTACGCGCTATTTATCGCACCCACCGTTCTTACCGTTATTTTATGCCTAACGACACCTTGGACCGGTCTAGTATACTCCATCGACGAACATGGGGAAATACAATATGGCATCATCTTTGATTATTGCTTGGTACCGATTGCGTTCATGTACGCAGGTTCACCATTGTTGCAGTCCTTCTATTACTTAATCCGACGGCGAAAATCAAATGCAGAAAAGAAATTCTATGGTCAATGTATTTTGATAACCTCCTTTTTGATTGCAGGAATTGAGTTTATTCAGCTATTCATCTTGGAACTTGATGAAAATTATCTAGAAACCAGTCTTTCATCCGCCATCGCGCTCACCTTCTTTACAACAAACGTGAACACGAATAGATTCGTCAAGAATCGCGAGAAAATAGTGGCCGTCGAAACCGACCTGAACCTCGCCGCAAACATTCAAACAGGTTCTCTTCCTTCCGCAGAGGGCGCTCTTGTCAACCACCCCGACGTAAACATCTACGCAACCATGGATACTGCCAAGGAGGTCGGCGGAGATTTTTACGATTTCTTTGAAATCGACGGCACGCATATTGCATTTGTCATCGCCGATATTTCGGGCAAAGGTGTTCCCGCGGCCCTCTTCTCGATGACCGTAAAGACGATGATCAAAGACCATGCTTCGATGAAACTGTCCACGGCTCAGATCTCTACCGATGTCAACCGAATCCTGTGTGAAAACAACCCCGAAGAAATGTTTGCCACAGCATGGATTGGCATTCTAGACACCACGACACGCATCATGAAATTCACAAATGCAGGCCACAACGCCCCCTGTTTTGCAAGAAAGGGCGAAAATTTTGAATTTTTGAAGAACAAGCATGGGTTATTCCTTGCAGGCATGGACGATACACAGTACAAGGAATCCGAGATTCAATTACAGGATGGCGACAGCCTTTTAATCTATACCGACGGATTAACCGAAGCGCACAATGGCTCAGGGGAACTTTATGGCGAAGAGAGACTGCTGAAAAAACTCAATTCGGCCGATGTCCGTGGCGGCAAAGCATTCTTGACTCAGATCAAGGAAGACCTGCAAGCTTTTGTGGGAAATGCCGAACAATTCGACGACATTACCATGTTGTCCATTTCTCTCAGGTAGACAAAGCCGCAAACTTACCCGAATTTTCCGGAGCGCTGCATGCTCTGGATTTCTTCGATGCCAAGCAGCATGGCGCGGGGTTTCGAGTTACCCTTGGCAGGGCCACACACGCCGAGGCTGTAAAGTTGGTCCACAATTTTACCGGCTCGGCTGAATCCCACGCTAAAGTGGCGCTGCACCGCCGAGGTCGAAAGCCCGCGGCATTCCACCGCCCAGACGGCCACATCGTAGAGCAGTTTGTCAAGCTTGCCCAAGTCCTTGCCTCCGCCCTCGCCGTCTTCGTCGCCTTCGCCGTCGCTAACGTCGAACGATTCCACCTGCGGATAGAATACGTTCTGGTCGGAGCAGGCATCGGCAAGCTTTTCCGCTTCTTCGTCGCTCAAGAAGGCGCCATGGACGCGCACCGGTTCAGGGTCGTTCACGGCCTTATAAAGCATGTCGCCGCGGCCCAGGAGCTTTTCGGCGCCGGCATGGTCCATGACCGTGCGGGCGTCAATCTGCGATGCCACCTTGAAGCTGATACGCGTCGGCAAGTTCGCCTTGATGATACCTGTAATCACCTTCACAGAGGGGCGCTGCGTTGCAAGCACAAGGTGAATGCCCACGGCACGAGCCTTTGCAGCAAGGCGCGCCACGTTCTTTTCAATTTCCTTTCCGGCCACCATCATGAGGTCAGCCATTTCATCGATAATCACCACGATGAATGCCATGCGATGGCTGCGGTCTTCTTCGGGCACTTCATCGGGCAACTCGCCCGCTTCGAACTTGGCGTTAAAGCCACCAATATTACGCACCTTCGCCGCCGCCAAGACTTCAGTACGGCGGTCCATTTCGTAACACAGCCACTGTAACGCCTGAATAGCAATTTCGGGCTTGGTAATCACCGGGGCCAGCAGATGCGGGATGTTTTCGTACATCTTGAGTTCCACCGCCTTCGGGTCCACCAGAATCATGCGGAGTTCGTCAGGAGTCTTACTAAAGAGCATAGACGCCATGAGGGCGTTAATGCAGACAGACTTACCGGAACCCGTCTGACCGGCAATCAGCAAGTGCGGAGCCTTGGCCAAGTCCATGGTGAATGCTTCGCCGGTAATGTCTTTACCGAGAGCCACCAGAATCTTTTCGGGCGACGGCTTGAACTTTTCGCTCTGGAATACATCGAGGCTGTACACCGTCTGGAATTTGCGGTTCGGAATTTCGATACCGACTGCAGCCTTGCCCGGAATCGGGGCCAGAATGCGCACCGACGAAACACGAAGCGGAAGCGCCAAGTCTTCTTGCAGAGCAGAGAATCGGCTCACCTTCATGCCCGGGCCCGGTTCCACTTCAAAACGGGTAATCATGGGGCCCGTTTCGCAACCGATTACGCGGCCCTTCACCTTGAAGTTTTCAAGCTTTTCTTCGAGCATCTTGCCGATGGCGTTCAATTCTTCTTCGCTGTAGTCGGCCGTCTGCGGTTCATGTTCTTCCAGGATATCGCTAATAGCAGGCACCTTGTATTCATCGTAAACCGTCGTCGGGTCGCGCTGCGGAATCGGGGCAGCCTTCATACCCGCAGTCGATGTACCGTTCGGCACCGTTCCAATCGAGGCACCCAGCGTTTCATCCGGCATTTCAGGAACTTCGCCCACATCGTCGGCGCCGTAAACTTCGGGCACAAACGTTTCATCGTCTGCCGCACCATCACCGCCGAGCAAGTCTTCGGCATTGATATTTCCACGAGTCGGCTCGCCCGCCATCATCGTGCGTTCGTCTGCAGGAACCTGCGTCATGCCTCTTTGCGTTACACCCTTTGCGGCAGGCATCGTTCCCGTCGGCATAGCACTTTCTACCGTACGCGTCGCCATAGAGCCCGTTACCGGAGAACCTTCGCGGCGCACGTCGCCCTTGACCTGCATACGGCCGCGGTGATCCTTTTCCCAAGCGATCAAGTCGCGGGCACGCTTGAGGGCAGCAATCTTGTCCTTGACTTCCACAATTTCAAGGGCGTTCATCTTGCCGCCATTCTGGCGCAAGTAATCTTCGAGTCTGCGAATTTCAGGATCTTCGTCCAGATTGTATCCGCCGACCACATTATTCGTAGAATCAGCCTGCAGTTCAGCCTCTTTCGCACGGCGAGGCGTCAGCGTCTGCAAAACTTCATCCGGAAGGTTCGGCACTTCGTCCGTCGTTCCGTTCAAGCTGAATTCATCATCCATCCAGCTATTGCGACCATTGAACGGCGTCACCTTATTCTTTCGACGAATCTTGAAGCCATCCGGTTGAATATTCACGGTGTTGTCATCCATGTACACACCGCGCGGAAGCGCACCCTGCAGGTCCATATTCGTCTGCACTTGGGGCATACGGCGGGTATCTACCGGTTCATAGACATCCCCTTCAATCGGTTCCTTTTTCTTGAACACCGACTTAAGCCAGGCAGTCGTCTGCACCACAAACTTGAAATGTCTCGGACGAAGGCCAAACGCAATCACCAAAATCAAGGCTATTCCCAAAAGCGAAATGCTCAGCGGCATCAACAAAGAGGCCTTACCAAAAATGGGGACCGCCACAAACTGGTTAAAGAACTGTCCGAACGCACCGCCGCCCTGAATCAGCAAGTCTTTCGCAACCTTTGTTTCGCCATAGTTTCTAAGCGAGCAAAGAAACGAAATGATAATCGACAAAAGGGTAAGCCCCACCGCATAGCGAATAAAACGGGTACGTCTCGAAACGGATACCAGGGCAGCACCCCACAAAACCAGAGCCGACGACACAAACAGCGATGCGACCCTGCCAAACACAAATGCCAAAGCATCGGGGAACATCTTGCCCAGATACGGGCCCAGAACGTTTTCACGCACGCCACTATAGGCAGAACAAATACAGCCAATCATCAATATAGAGCCGAACCCGACCAAGGCCCAGCCACCGAGAATGGCACCAAAACCCTGCTCTGAGGTTTGGAAATCATCATTTTTAGAAGATTTCGTCGATTTTCCAGCTTTTTTCGATGTTGTTTTCTTTTGAGTAGCCAAAATGCCTCCGCAAGTACCTCCTAAATATAGCATTATATTATCTTTTTCTTATGCAAATAAAGTTTTCGAAAAAGATTAAGAAAGTTTTATCAGGCTTCTCTATTTCGGCCCTTATTGTTCTATTAATTCTTGTTTTCGGAAGCACGCAAACCACCACCTTGCCCGAAGCCATTCAAGACTCGACACTTGGAAAATCCCAGCGTAACAGTGCCGAAACTTTGGAAAACATTTTTTACGATTTATTCTTCAAGTTCTCCACTCATTCCGAAAGAGCCGAAGACGAAGAAGACACTCACCAGCGTGTATCCATTAGCGACAGCCTTGACCAGAACATTTACATTGTCGATATTGACGAAGCCTCCCTGACTAAACTGGGTAACTACAATGAATGGGACCGTTCCATTCACGCCAAAGTCATCGAGAACTTGAGCGAAGGCGGTGCTGCAGCAATCAGCTTTGATATTCTGTTCAAGAGTGCCGACTTCGGTAAGCAAAAAACGAACCAAGCCGTAAGCGTACTTAAGAAAATCGCCCCCGAAGCAAAAGTCGATTCCCTATACCCTTCGCTCCTTGCCAACTACAACTTTGACTCCATGCTAGTGAACGCCGTCAAAGAAAGCGGCAACACCATTGTCTGCTACATGTTCGACGAACGCAAATCGTACAAACACGCCTCTCAATGGATTCCGCTGAGCATGCAAGAACGCGCCGACGCCATCGGATACAGTTCTACCCTGGACACTACCCAGATTGACAAAATCGACTACGTGGAGCCCAAGGACTTGCTCGACAACATCTTCCCCGAACTTGCTCAAGCAGGAGCCAAATTGGGTTCAGTAAACGCCTACCCCGATGACGATGGCGTGGTCCGCAAAGTTTCGATGCTTTACCGATTCCCCAACCCGAACCTAGACGTTATTCCCTTCCTGGACACCACCAATGCAAGCGACAAGGAAAAATACGACGCCCTTCTGAAAAGCGAAAACAAGAACTACGTGTATTCCACCATGTCGTTCATGACCATTCTGCACCTTTTCCACAAAAATCCCAAGGATATCAAGGTCAAAATGGGCAAATACATTGATGTGGGCAAGCCGTTCGGCATCTACCGCGACTCGGCCGGCACCTACCACACGACCTACCCGAACTTCAGTTACCACATGTTCTTGCTTCTCCGCGAAACTCTTGCCGAAAAGAAAATCCAGTCCAAGGCAAGCGAAGGTATTCTTGAAATTTCTCACAAGGTCTTTGCAAGCAAAAACGAAAAAGGCAAAATCATTTTGGAACTTTCAAACGGCGGAACGAGCTGTTTACTCGACGAAGAACAATCCAAGCTCCTGATGATGGTAAACACCGACCAGCTTGACGCCCTCGAAGAACAGGAATCTGTAAAGCTCAATCAAAACTACATCATCCGCAAAAACGAAGATGAAGAAGGTTTCTACCAAATCGTGAAAAGGCCCGTCACCATCGGCAACGACGAAAACGATGGCGACGAAGAGGAGGAAGAAGAAGATGATGATGACGACGCTTTCGACTTTACCCGAAATGCCGTCAAGACGTTGACCTTCTACAAGGATTCCCTCAAGCGCATGCCCGCCGGCCAAAAGAATATTCTTTCGCTGGACATGCAAATCCATTTCAACAAGGCTACCAAGAAATGGAATTCGAACATGGCTATTCTTTCAGATGCCGTGATTCGCGACATCCAGGCCACAAAAGACGAAGCCATTGATACCCTCAAGCCCGGCGAAGAACTCCGCTTTGGAAAAATCAAGCGCATTCCTATCGACCAAAATGGCCGTTACCAAGTCAAGTACAAAGGCCGTTTCAACGAAATCAACAATAGACGATTCCAGCACCTGTCCTATTACGACGTTTACAAGGGACGCATCGACAACTTGTTCTATCAAGGAAAGATTTTCATTCTCGGGTCTGCAGCAGCGGCTCTATTCGACTTCAAGACAGTCCCGCAAGAAGAAAACTACCCGGCAGTGCTAATCCACTCCACCATTATCAAGAATATTTTGGAAGATGACTACCTTGTAACCTTAGGCGAAAAGAAGCAACAGGTTATCGTCGTCTTACTTGCGCTCATCTGCCTTATTCTAGGTCTTTACTTTACGAGCTCTATTTCTGTGGCGCTATCTATTTTATTGATGGGCGTTTACACCGTCATCGCTTACAAGTATTTCCAAGGCGGGCTCTATATAGGCGTTTCAAAACAGTTGCTCGCCATGCTCCTGACTAACATTACGGCACTTGTCGTGCAGTTCTACTTTGAAAATAAAGAAAAGAGCTTTATCAACAACGCCTTTAAGCAGTACATCTCGCCAGAACTGATCGACGCCATGGTGGAAAACGAAATTATGCCGACCCTGGGTGGCGAAAAATCAAACATTACCGCCTACTTTACCGACATTGCAAGTTTCTCCACCTTCTCCGAAAAAATTGGCGACCCGAGTAAACTCGTTGACCTTTTGAATGAATACCTGACCGCAATGACGGACACCTTGCTCGAGAACAAGGGAACTCTCGACAAGTACGAAGGTGATGCCATTATCGCATTCTTCGGCGCGCCCATGCCTCTGCCAAACCATGCCCAGAGTGCCTGCGAAACCGCAGTCGAAATGCAACGAAAGCTGATTGCCCTGCGCAAGAAATGGATTTCCGAAGGCGACAAATGGCCTACCGTCGTGCACAACATGCACATGCGTATCGGAATCAACTCCGGCGATATCGTGACGGGCAACATGGGTTCTTCGATGCGTAAGAACTACACCATGATGGGCGATGCCGTTAACCTCGCCGCACGTCTTGAAAGTGCTGCCAAACAATACGGCGCCTACATTCAAATTAGCGAAGACACACAAAAGGATTTGGAAGAAGGCCACTTCATTTACCGTTCCCTCGACACAATCCGCGTGATTGGTAAGAGCCGACCGGTCAAGACGTTTGAAATCTTGGAAAAGGCCGACTGCAAGAACCAAGATTCCCTCAAGGAACTTGTGGGCATTTGGGAAAAGGCCCGCGCCTGCTATCTGAATATGCAATGGGACGAAGCCATCGAGCTATTCAAGCAATGTCTTGAACTCGAGCCCCACCACCCCGACCGCGATCCAGGCAGCAAGACCACGCCTTCGCACGTTTACATCAAGCGCTGCAAAGCATATAAAATCACCCCGCCTGTTGCTGAAGGCGAGGTATGGGACGGCGTTTTCATCGCCACCGAGAAATAAAAAAAGCCCGCTTTCGCGGGCATTTTTTTTGCAATCTTTTAATTCAGTTCGATGTTATCGATCAGGCGCGTCTTTCCAAAGAAGGCGGCCACCAGAATCACGACCTTGTCTTCGGGTCCCAAGATTCCCGCGAACTTCTGGAGGTTCTTCTGGTTTACGAGTTCAACGAACTGCACAATACCATGTGCCCCCAGAATGGACTTCAACACGACATCGCGAATCTTGCTCACGGCGCGTTCGCCCTTTTCGTAGGTTTCCTTAGCCTGCTTCAGGCCTGCGCTAATGGACAAGGCGTTAGAACGTTCTTCGTCGGTCAGGTATTCGTTACGGCTCGAAAGGGCAAGGCCCGATTCTTCACGGACAATCTTTACGCGGTGAATCTGGATATCGAAATTCAAATCCTTCACCATGCGTTCAATCAGGAACACCTGCTGGTAATCCTTTTCGCCAAAATAGGCATGATTGCAACCCGAAATCAAGAACAGCTTAGAGACAACCGTCAAGACACCGCGGAAATGGCCGGGGCGGTAAGCACCGCAATACATGCCTTCCAAGGTTTCGTCGCGAACCATGGTCAAAGGGTCGCCATCGGGGTACATTTCCTGGACACTCGGAGCAAACACGTAATCGGCACCCAGCGATTCGGCAAGCTTTGCATCGGCTTCCAGACGCTTGGGGTACTTATCCAAATCTTCGTTCTTACCGAACTGGATCGGATTCAGGAACACGCTAACAACAGTTACATCACATTCCTTGACAGATTCCTTGATCAGTGCACCGTGCCCGGCGTGCAAAGCACCCATCGTGGGAACAAGCCCGATGGTCTTACCCTGCTTGGCGAGCGGCTTGATGACTTGACGAAGAGAATCAACAGTAGTTACGATTTGCATTATTTACCTTCTGGTACAAAATAAGTCGTCTGCTTGGGGCATGCGGCAATGGCGTCGAGCACCAACTGCAGATGATTTTCGTTGTGGACAAAATCGATATTGTCAGTATTGATGATAAGCACCGGAGCGTACGGATAGTTCCAGAAATAATTGTCGAAGCGTTCCAAAAGACCATTCAGGTAGGACCCTTCAATCGTCTTTTCCATGGCACGGCCACGGCCATGAATACGCTTCAAGAGTGTCGGAACCGATGCTTGCAAATAAACAACCAAATCAGGCCTCGGGATATCATGATTCAAGGCCTTGGCCACCTGATCGTACATGGCGTATTCGCTCTCGGTCAGGTTCTGGGCTGCAAAAATTTGGTCTTTGTCGTACGTATAGTCGCTAATTAAAAGATCACGGAACAAGTCACTTTGGAGCGCCGAATTCTGCAATTGTTTTAAACGGTCAAGCAAAAAGAATAGCTGCGTCTGGAAAGCGTAAGCTTCCTTGTTCTGATAGAATTTTTCAAGGAATGGGTTTTCCCTGAAGTTTTCTTCGATCAACGTCGCCTTCCAGCGATTGGCGATAATTTCTGCAAGAGAAGTCTTCCCTACACCGATAGCCCCTTCAATGGCCAAAAAATGGACGCCTTTTTCTGTCAGCATATTAGGGTTCCTCCGAGGTAATGACGCGGAACGGGATTTTTTCTTCTTTCTGCAAAAGGTTGGAATAAATTTCCTTCACCTTCATTCCCAGCTGGGGATCTTCCCATTCTGGAGCAATATCGTTCAAGGGCACCAGCACAAACTGGCGGTTCACAATCTGGGGGTGCGGAAGATTCGGCCTACCTTGGTGGACTTCTTTGCCGAAGTACAGCAAGTCCAAATCGATTTCGCGGGAATTCCAATGACCACGGGGTTTGCGGCCCAATACAAATTCAGCACCTTTCAAATAATGCAGCAGGCGCGTCGACGTTCCCGAATACCAGAAACTCACGACTTGATTGAAATAGGGACCCTGGCCCGCCGGTCCTACCGGTGGAGTTTCGTAAATGGGACTTTCTAGCCACCCGCCCGCAGAGATCTTGCGGAGCATCTCACGACCTTCATCCAAATGTTTGGAACGATCGGGGAGGTTTGAGCCCAAGGCGACAAAAACTCTTTCTAAAGAATCCACGAAATAAAATATAGATATTCAAATTGTCCTTTTTCCGACGAAAAACGCAAACTCAACCGCCACAGGTGGATTCAAAAAATTTTTTCAAAAAAAAGGCGTTTTCTCGTGACAAATTTGATTTTTTTAGTTATTTTATCGGAGCCCACCATATTTTTTCGGTCAAATGATTCGACCAGGGCATTTTCAACTACATTAAACATTATTAACCAACATCATTTTCATTTATTAATTCAATAGGACACCATCGTGGCTCCAACTAAAAAGAATTCTAAAAATGCCTATTTGGCAGATCAAGAACCTACTGGCGCAGAAATTCCCCCTGAATTGAACGTAGATTTTTCTAACACCGAAGATAAAGATTCCTCCCCCAAGCGCCGCGGACGCCCCAAGAGAGCTAAAGATGATGCTGTCGAAACCAAGGCCGAAGTAAAAGAAGCCAAAGCTGAAAAAGAAACTATCGCAAAAGAAAAAGTTGTCGAAGTTAAAGAACAGAAGTCTTTTGAAAAGGACGCAACAAACAACGTAGCCGAAGCACCAGCCGCAACCGAAGCTGCCGTAAGTGCTCCGGTCGTAAATGAGCCGACTGCAAACGCACCGGCCGCAGAAGCACCTGTTGCAGACGTTCCCGCCGTAGAAAACGCAACTCCGGCAAATCCGAACGAACAGGGCGAACAGAACGCCAATCAAAACGACAACAACGGCCAGCAGCAAAATCAGCAGAACCGCCGCTTTGACAAGTTCAACAAGAACAACCGTCGTTTCGATAAGAACAATCGCCAGAATCGCAACTTCCAGCCCGAAGAAGAAGACACCACTCCGCTTCCGGAACCGGATTCCGAAGCTTGGAACAAGGCTCGCGAATGCTGGAGCAAGTATCGCAAGATGACCATGAGCGACTTGCAGGAACTTGCCGCTCAAAAAGAAAACGTTGACTTTAGACGCTACCGCAAGCAGTCCTTGGGACTTCTCTTGCAGAGCCTCGAAAACGAGAATAACATCGTTTACGCCGAAGGCCTTCTAGAAGTCACCCCGCAAGGTCACGGATTCCTGCGCAACACGGAATTCAACTACCAGCAGGGTCCGGACGATGTTTACGTTAGCCAGAATTTGATTCGCAAGCTGGGCCTCAAAATTGGCGATACCGTCGCAGGCCTTGCACGTCCGCCGCGCGATCAGAACGACAAGTACTATGCGCTCCGCCGCGTAGACAAGGTCAACTTTGAAGACCCCGAAAAGATCAAGCGTCGCGTCGCGTTCGAATACCTGACACCGATTCATCCGAACGAAAAAATTCAGCTCGAATGGGATCCCGAAGAACTGAGCACCCGCGTCATGGACTTGTTCTCCCCCATCGGTAAGGGTCAGCGTAGTATTATTCTCGCTCCCCCGCGTACCGGTAAGACGATTCTGTTGCAGAACATGACTCGCGCTATCGCCAAGAACCACCCTGAAATCATTATCATGGTGCTTCTGATTGACGAACGTCCTGAAGAAGTGACGGAAATGCGTGAAATCATCGGCAAGCTGGTGGAAGCTAACCCGAACCTGCGCGCCGAAGTGGTGGCTTCCACCTTCGACGAACCGCCTGACCATCACGCCCGCGTGGCCACCATGGTGCTCGAAAAGGCCAAGCGCCTTGTGGAACAGCAGAAGGACGTGGTTGTCTTGCTCGACTCCATTACCCGTTTTGCTCGCGCAAACAACGTGGTGATCCCGCACTCCGGCAAGATTCTTTCGGGCGGTGTGGATGCCAACGCCATGCAGTTCCCGAAAAAGTTCTTCGGTGCCGCCCGTAAGATTGCCGACAAGCTCGGCGACTTCCAGAAGGATTCCAACGGCCAGATTGTCCAGACAATTACAGGCGAACCGGTCCGCGAAATCATCCAGAAGAACGGTTCCCTTACCATTATCGGTACCGCCCTGATTGAAACGGGCAGCCGCATGGACGAAGTGATCTTCGAAGAATTCAAGGGTACGGGTAACATGGAACTGGTGCTTGACCGCCGTCTGGCCGAAAAGCGCACCTGGCCCGCCATCGATATTTTCAAGTCGGGCACCCGCAAAGAAGATCGCCTTCTTACCCTTTACGAACAGGATATCATCTGGAAATTCCGTCAGGGAGCCCAGAACGATACCGAAAACGGCATTATGGACAAGCTCATTAAGCTCATGAAGCAAAACAAGACCAATGCCGAATTACTAGAATTTATGAAAAAAGCAAAGGACAGCCTTCGCTAAACAAAAGGATATTTTATGTCAGAAAAAATCTTTTTCGCAGGAACCGGAAACATGGGTGGCGCAATCCTCCGCGGTCTTTTGAAGGCCGGCAAGGACGCCTCCAGCATTTTCTTCTTTGACCCCTCCGACAAGGCCGCCGCAGAAGTTTCTGCTCTCGGCTGCGTTCGCGTGGCAAGCTTTGCCGAAGGCCTCAACAAGGCCGATGTCACCTTCCTTTGCGTAAAGCCGCAGATTTTCAAGCTGGTTGCCGCCGAATGGAAGGCCGCCGCTGCCGCCGAAAAGGCCGTCAAGACCTTCGTGAGCATTATGGCCGGCGTTACCCGCAAGGCCCTCATTGAAGTTTTAGGCGAAAAGAACCAGATTCTCCGCGTGATGCCGAACCTGCCGCTGACCGTTGGCAAGGGCTCCGTGGGCCTCGCCACTGATGGCGTTACCGAAGAAACGCTCACCATCGCCGAAAAGATCTTTGGCAACATCGGCGTGACCTGCCGCGTTGCAGAATCCTTGATGGACGCCGTGACTGGTCTTTCGGGCAGCGCACCTGCCTACGTCTTTGAATTCATCGAAGGCCTTACCCGCGGCGGCGTGAAGGCCGGTCTCACCCGCGATGTGGCTCTCAAGCTCGCCCTCGGCACTATCGAAGGTAGCGTTGAACTCGTAAAGCAGTCCGGCAAGAGCCCCTCTGACCTCTGCGCCATGGTTTGCTCTCCTGCAGGCACCACCATTGCCGGCATCAACGCTCTCGAAGAAGGCGCCTTCCGCAGCACGCTCATCAAGGCTGTTGTTGCAGGCACCGACCGCAGCAAGGAACTTGGAAAGTAAGCCCTAAATGGCAACCATCAATCTATTCGCGAAAGATAATGCAACGTCCTCGTTTATACAGGACGTTCTTTCGTCGGTAGATTATCCGGTTGACACTTTCCGCGAAATCCCGACAGCGGGCGCGATTCCGCAAGTCCCGCTTGTCATTTGGGATCTAGATTCTTTTTCGACGCACAACTTGCAAATGCTCAAGGCGCTCCGCGAAAAATCCCCGGACACCCTGATTCTTGTTTACGCCGAATACCCCGAACAATTCGGAGAAATATCCAACAAGCTTTACGACAGCATTCTTTCGGTGGAATCCTTGAAACTCCACTTGATGTCGCAAATTGCAAAGCTTAAAGATATTCATACCGCGCGCCAGATTTTCAGAGAGCGCATGAGCCACCTGGTGGGTAAAAGCCAGGCCATGCAACAGCTCCGCAAAACCGTAGAACGCGCCATCGTGCATACAGGCCCCGTGCTCATCGAAGGCGAAACCGGTGTCGGTAAAGAGCTAATCGCCCGCGCCGTCGGCTGCATGTACGAAAAGTTCATCACGGTCAACTGCAGCGCCATTCCCGAAAACCTGTTCGAAAGCGAACTTTTCGGACACACCCGTGGAGCATTCACGGGTGCTCAAAACGAACGCATCGGTCTTTTTGAGGCAGCCGACGGCGGCGCCATCTTCCTCGACGAAATTGGCGATATGCCCTTGCACGCCCAAGTCAAGCTTTTGCGCGTTTTGCAGAACAAGGAAATCCGCCCCCTCGGTTCCAACACGACCAAGCATATTGACGTCCGCATCATTGCGGCAACGAACAGAAACTTACAGCAAGAGATTGCCGAAAAGCGTTTCCGCGAAGACCTCTATTACCGTCTGAACGTGATTCCCATGCAAATCTCGCCGCTCCGCGACCGCAAAGAAGATATCGAAGACTTGGCGAATTACTTCATCCAGATTTACCAAGGCTCCGGCGAAAAATTCACGCTTTCAAATGCCGCGCTCCACAAGCTCCAGGAATACAATTGGCCGGGCAACATTCGTGAACTCGAAAACGTCATCCAGCGTGCGCTCTGCTTTACAAGCGCAGGCGCCCTGCAGCCCGAAGACCTTCACATCGATACGGTGAGTCCCGTTTCTTCGGCAGGCACCACCAAGCCAAATTCAAACAACCCGCACGCGAGCAACTCTTCCGACACCCCTTCGGAAAACATCTCTGCATACGAAAACTTCAGACAAATGCAACTAGCGCAAGAACGCGATTTCTTGATCAAGAAAATCCGCGAATGCAATGGTTCTGTCCGCGAAGCCGCACAAAAGCTCGGGCTATTCCGCACCGCCCTCTACAATCGCCTCAATCATCTCGGCGTAAACATCAAAGATTTATAATCAAGCTTCGGTCCAGTCTAGCAGACCTTTAGCCCTAGCATCGCTCGCCCGCTCACAACGCGCACATCCTTTTTCAATGACCATGATTCGGTCACAATACTTTTCGGCATATTCCACAGAATGCGTCGACACTAGAATTCCCATGCCGCGTTCTTTGGCCAATTTCTGCAAAAGCGTGAACAACTTACGACTGCGAGGAATATCCATAAAGGCATTCGGTTCATCGAGCAGCAGCACGTTTACTTGCTGGGCCACCGCCTGCGCCAAGTACACGCGACTCCGTTCGCCATCGCTCAATTCCGTGAGCCAACGGTCTTTAAACTTTTCAACTTCGAGCAAGGCGAGAGATTCGTTGACAAGGCGTTCATCTTCTTGGCTGCGTCCATCAAAAAGGCCCGCATAAGGCATACGGCCAAGTCCCACGAATTCGCTCACGTTCATGCGGTCACAAACGACGCCACCCATACGCACCAGCGTTATGAACTTGGCGCGTTCCCTGGCTGTCCACTGCGATTTTCCTTGCAGCAAAACCGTTCCCGACACCGGCTGCAAAAGCCCACACAAAGTCTTGAGGAAGGTACTTTTGCCCGAGCCGTTTTCGCCAAGCAAGGCAACCACCTCACCAGCCTTCAATTCAAAATCCACCGGAGTCACAAGCCCGACTGCATCGGAACGTTTATCTTGCTTGTAACCGATTACCAGGTTTTCGCACTGGAGAAGCACAGTATTCAAGGATTGATTCATCGGCGAAGTCCTCCACCGCGAACAATCACCCAGAGCACTACGGGAACACCCACCAAGCTAAGCACTGCATTCAACGGGAATTTCGAAAACTGCGAAGCAGCCAAACAAAGTACGACGCCGCACAAAGCCGACGCAGGCATTAAAACGCGATGGTTGCTCGTTTTGAACAACATAAAAGAAAGATGCGGAACAGCAATTCCGACAAACGCGACCGGACCGCAGAACGCCGTCGATGCCGCCGCCAAAAGCGAAGCACCCAGCAGTACCATTACGCGCCCCTGACGAACATTCACGCCCAAGCCCTTCGCAAAATCATCACCCATTCTGGCGGCATTCAAATAACGAATCGATAGTGCCACAAGAACAAGACCAACAACCGTACACAGCGCAAAAATCCAAATGCCATCGATCGTCAGGCGGCCAAAGCTACCCATTCCCCAGGACACATACACGCGCAATGATTCCGCGTCACTTCCCATAATCAAAAGGCTCACCAGGGCATCTATAAAGTATCCCATCAAGAGTCCCACAATCAAAAGGATGGTAGAGTTTTCAAACCTCGAGGCAACAAACATCACAATCGAAGTCACCACGAGCGCGCCAATGGCCGCACCCGACAATACTCCGAAATGTCCGAAGGTGAATCCAGCCAACAGCGAAAGCGCAACACCAAGGCTTGCGCCACTGCTAATGCCAAGCACGAAGGGGCCTGCCAGCGGGTTCCTAAATAGAGTCTGCAACGAAAGACCCGCCACAGCCAAGGAAATTCCAGAGAGAACCGCCGCCACTAGTCGGGGCACTCGAATTTGCCAAAAAATGCGGGTTTCTACGGAATCGTAATGAGAGCCATTAAAAGAAAGGTCAGACCACGACAGTCCGACCGCTCCAGAAAATAGCGTCAAATAAGAAAGGACGGCAATCAAAGCGATGAGCAGCGCAAATCCAACAAGGATTCTTTGATCGATGCCGCGCATCGCGAAGCCCCCAAGAAGACCTTACTTTTTCTTCTTGTTCTGGGGCTGTGCTGCAGCCTGCTTCAATTCCGCAGTCTGTTTCGGATCGCGGATATAAATTTCAGGCGGGATATTGTCGAATCCCTGCAGGGCGTTGAGCCAGTTATCGTTCAGGTCACGGAATTCCAACTTGTTCAAGTTGTAGCGCAGAGAGTCGTTCACAATATCGAACGTAATGTAGTCCCAGCGAACCACCTGACGTTCCTTGAAGACTTCGCGGCTAACAAGAGACTGATCGGAATCGAAACGGTAGCGGGCCTTGAACGTGTATTCACCCGTCATCTGGTAGCGACCAGAATCGGAGTAAGTGCGAGTAATACCGATTAGCGTATCGTTTGTGCCGAAGCGGAGTTCAGCATCGCGGAAAGCATGACCGTGAGCGATGATCGGAGTGCGCCAGACGCCCACCACCTGATCTTTCATGCGCTTCTGGAGCACAGTGTCGATGCGCCAGTGGTCGAAGTTGCTCTTGTCGTAGCGAGCGCGCTGCACGTACTTACCTGTCTGGACCAACTTGCGGACGCTGTCGGCCTGGACTTTCGCAAGGCTATCCGCGTTACGAGGACCGACCGCCGGTGCCACATGGTTCATTGAATCAAGCTTAGCCTGAATCATTTCATCGAGCGTTGCCGTAGCTCCACGCGGTGTGGCCACCACCTGGGATTCTACTTTAACGAGGTTTGCAGGTTGCGTTGCGGCAGGAGCCGTCTGTGCCAAAGGCATTCCTACGAAAGCCAAAGACAATAAAGAAATAATAATATGCTTATACATAGATACACTCATCATCGTAAATGTAGTTAAAGCGATATAAAAAAGGTAAGGTAAACATACAAAAAAAGGCTATCTTTGGACCATGTTCGGAAAAACACTCGACTATTCCCAGGTTCCTTCCCCCTGTTTTGTTCTTGACGAGGCCAGACTGCGCCATAATATGGAAATTCTGGACGATATCCAGAAGCGGGGAAACATAAAAATCATTTGCGCCTTAAAAGGTTACAGTTTTTGGCGTTCTTTCCCCCTCATCGGGCAATACCTAGCCGGTGCCACCGCCTCCAGTCTGAACGAAGCCAGACTCGCCAAGGAGGAAATGGGTAAAGAAGTCCATGTGTTCGCCCCCGTCTATGACGATGACGAAATCGACCAGATTCTCGCCTGCGCAGGCCACATTACCTTCAACAGCTTCAGCCAGTGGCAGCGTTTTAAAGACAAGACCCTCGCCGCAGGTGTAAGCGCAGGAATCCGCGTAAATCCGCAATTTTCGACAGTCGAGACCGACCTGTACAACCCGTGCGGCAAGTTTTCGAGACTCGGAGTCACCGAAAAAGAGTTCAAACCGGAACTGTTGGACGGCATCGAAGGGCTCCATTTTCACGCTCTCTGCGAACAGGACGCCGACGCATTGGAAGGCGTACTGAAGGCCTTCGAACAGCATTTCGGCAAGTACCTTCCGCAAATGAAATGGGTGAATTTCGGTGGCGGCCACCACATTACCCGTAAGGATTACCATCGCGAAGAACTGGTCCGCCTCCTGAACGACTTCCACAGCCGCTACCCGCACCTCACTGTTATCATGGAACCGGGTGAAGCAGTCGGCTGGCAGACGGGCGAACTGGTGGCGTCCGTCGGAGACATTGTTCACAACGAAATGGACATTGTCATACTGAACGTGTCAATCAGTGCACACATGCCGGACTGCCTCGAAATGCCGTACCGCCCCACCGTGACGGGCGCCGGCATGCCGGGTGAAAAGAAATTCACATACAAACTAGCAGGTAATTCCTGCTTGGCCGGCGACCAGCTCGGGGACTTTTCCTTTGACGAACCGCTCAAGGTGGGCGACAAGATTATCTTCGAAGACATGATCCATTATACGATGGTCAAGACCACGTTCTTCAACGGAGTTCGCCACCCGAGCATCGGCAAGTTCGACGAACAGGGCAAATTCCACTTGTTGCACAAGTTCACCTACGAGCAATTTAAAGAAAAGCTTTAAGCAGAAAAGGAGATGCCCGCCTACGCGGGCATGACAATAAAGCATCAATGATTTTTTCTAGCGAAGAAGAAACTTACAACTGGGCGGTTGAATTCGGACATAGCCTGAAACCGGGCGACAAGGTGGCTCTTTACGGCAACCTGGGCGCCGGCAAGACCGTCATCAGTCGCGGGGTCTGCAAAGGTCTCGGTTTCACGGGATCCGTCTGCTCCCCTACCTACACTATTCTTCACGAATACCCGAACAATCCGCCAATTTTCCACTTCGACCTTTACCGCCTGGACGGCGGCGCCGACTTGAATGAAGTCGGCCTCGATCCGGATTATCTGGAAAAAGGAATCAGCTTGATCGAATGGCCGGAACGCCTCGAAGACAACGACCCCGGTCTGACTCATAAAATTGAAATAAAAATCCTCTCGGAAACCGAGAGAGAAATTACAGTCACAAACCTTTAAAAACGAAAACCCGCCATTTAGGCGGGTTTTTCATTACCTCTATAAAAGGAACTTCAAGCTTACTTCTTAGCGGCGGCGGAATCGGCCACCGGTTCAGCAGCAGCGGCAGCCTTGGCAGCTTCCTTTGCGGCCTGGACTTCAGCAATCTTTACGATTTCATCCCATTCGCTCTTGTCGCCGGTATAAAGGAGCATGGCACCCTTGTATTCCGTCACGATCTTTGCAGCAGTAGCGGTGTCGCCCTTGTCCAAAGCGTCGTTTGCGTTTGCAAGCAAGTCCTTCTGGGCATTGCGCAAGTCTTCAATTTGACCCAAGCGGTTCTGACGGAGCACTTCGAGAGTGTCGCTCACGAATGCGAGATCCCACGTGGTCTCGTAGCAAGCTTCCACTTCGGCGAACTTGGATGCATCTTCGGTAGCGGCCACGTACAGGGCATCGCACTTGGCAAACGTTTCGGCGCAGGTGCGCTTGACGTGCTGGTAATACTGATAGCCTCCCACGATCAGGCCGATAATGACCAAGAGGAACACGCCGTCCTGCCAGCCCATAATCGGGCCCGACGGGAGTCTCGGCTTGCCGTTGACGGTATCGCCCGCTTCCAAGCGTTCTTCGGCTTCGTCAAAGGGGCTTTTTCCATTCAAGAAACTGAACATGTTCTACCTACTTTTTTATACCTATTTTTTGGTGAGGGCCGCAAAGACCCGTGCATATAAATAAATCTGCTTGACCAGGCTTGCAAAGCCATTCGAGCGCGTCGGCGAAAGTCCCACATTCAGGCCAATATCCTGGAAGAACTTCGGGTCCACGGCGAGAATATCTGCTGGAGCCATGTCGTTATAAATCTTGAGCGCCAAGGCACCGAGTCCGCGGCTAATCAGCGGGTTCGTGGTACCGCCTTCCACATCCATTTCAAAGTGGATTTTTGCGCCGTCAAAACTCGGAACCAGATACATGGTCGATGCACAACCCTGGATAATGAATTTTTCTGCCTTCAAGGCAGCGTTCATTCCCTTGTGGGCGCGAGCCAAATCCAAGAGGAATTTCCACTTGTCATCGGGGTCGCTAAAGCTTGCAAACTTTTCGCGAACTTCGCTTAAACGCGCATCCATTAATTCGCTCATAAACCTACCGCAAGAAGGAACGCATCTTCCAAATCACGGAAGGTGCAGCCCACAAAACATTAAAGAAAATACGGAACAGAGTCTGCTTTTCGCGCGGAAGCTTCGACAGCTTGAAAGCCGCACGGTCAAACTGCTTATCGCTGATTTTATTGAAACCGACTTTGGCGCGAGCCACCTGCAGGTGCTTTTTGCCGAGGGCAGCCATCCAGCGGTCAAAAGCCTTGGATTCAACGGCACTACGGTTTTCGTTCGGTTCGCCGAGCCATTCCTTGACCGATTCCGCGACAATCTTGCCGCACAAAAGCGATTCCACAATGCCCGAACGGCTAATGGGGTTCACGCAGCTAGCCGCATCGCCCGCTTTAAAGAGGCCGCACTTGGCCAAGGGCTTTGTAGACTGGCCGCAAGCAATCATGCCGCCATATACGGCCTTCACCTTTGCATTCGGGTAGTCACGGGCGATAAAGTCCAAAAGTTTCTTACGCAAGGATTCCTTGTGTTCGACATCCTTGCCGAGCACGAAACCGATATTTACCTCGACGCCGTCGCGCGGGAAAATCCAGCCGTAGCCCGCTTCGAATTCAGAACCAAAGAAGAGTTCAATGTGTTCCTTGCTATGTTCAATGCCTTCGGCCACCGCAAAAATAGCGGGTTCCAAATCGGTATCGCCCGATTCGATGCCTTCGAGACACTTGATTCCACGAGTCAGCTTGCAGCTCGGCCCCGATGCGTCGACAACGGCCTCGGCAGACAAGGTTACGATTTCGCCACCGACCGACACTGTAATATTCCAGCCCTCTTCGGTCTTTTCAAGTTTCTTGATAACCGCATCGTAATGGCATTCCACGCCTGCAGATACGCAGCCATCCGAAAGAGAATGGTGGAAACGGGCGCGGTCCAGAATCAAGCCGCAGTCCTTGCTATAAAATTCAGCACGGTAGCGCTTGGGCGAGGTAAAATAAATTCCGGAAAGAGTTCCACGGACAAAGGTATCGTCTACCGGCCAAAGGGAATTCAAGCGATCCTTAGATACAGCTTCGGCACAGAAAATGGGTTCTTTCCAGGGCTCTTTTTTGTCCAAAAGCAAAATCCGTCTAGTACCGGAGGTCAAGCGACCAAGGGTACAGGCAGCCATGAGACCGGCAGGACCGGCCCCGCAAACCACCACATCATATCGATTTGAGGTAAAATTTGCCATTTCGGGGAACAAATTAGCATTTATTTATAAAGTTTTTTTCTTTTTTATTGTTAATTGGCAATTTTTTTAGTTATTTTAGAGCTATCCGTTATTTGGTTTATCCTTAAAAGGGAATGTATATGAATATGAAGAGTGTATCGAAGTTCGGCCTGTGCCTGTTGAGCGCACTTGCCCTCAACGTTTATGCCCAAGACAACTGGGCCGGTAAAGACCTGAACGTATCTTTCAGTAACAAGCGTATTGACGGTTTCAACTTCAAAAATGCGAAAGCCGTCGCCCACACCACCGACTTCCGCCGTGCCACCGGTGAAGGTCCGAACTTCCAGGGCGCCAAGCTCAACGAAGTGTCTTTCCAGAACGCAGTGATTAACGGCGCAAACTTCGAAGGCGCCGACCTCACCAAGGCTACCATTAGTGGTGCCGACATCCGTAGCTCTTCGTTCGATGGCGCAAACATGGAAGAAGCCAACCTCTACCGTGCAACGCTTCTCGACAGTAACTTCCCGAAAGTGAATTTCAAGAATGCTCGCCTCGACGCCATGAAGGTGTCCGACAATGCTGACTTCAGCAAGTCCGACCTCACCCAGGCGTCCGTCATGGATGTGGACCTTACCGCAGCAGACTTCAGCAAGGCCAACCTGACCCGTGCAAACTTCTCCCGTTCCTTGATGGCTAACAGCGACCTCCGCAAGGCCACCATCGTGAAGACTGACTTTACCGCCTGTAACCTGATCGCCGCCAACTTCAAGGGCGTCGACCTCGTTGACGTGAACTTCGCAAAGGCTGGTCTTTCTCAGGCCAACTTCAGCGGTGCAGAATTCAAGAACGTGAACCTGCAGGACGCTGACCTTTCCTTGACGACCTTCAATGACGTCGACCTTTCCAAGACTCAGCTCCAGAAGGCCAAGTTCGCCCAGTCCACCGTGAAGAACATGAAGTTCGACGGCCAGGACCTGACCGGCGTGATCTTCGACAAGGGCTCCGTCTCCAAGAGCTCGTTCGCAAAGACCAAGCTTTCCAAGGCATCCTTCTACGATACCGAAGTGAGCAAGAACGCTTTCCAGAACGCAGAACTTCTGAAGGCCGTGTTCGACGGTGCCTACGTTCGTAAGAACATCTTCGACAAGGCTGACCTCACCAAGGCCAACTTCGCCAACTCCACCATCGAACGTTCCGACTTCATTCTCGCCCAGCTCAACGGCGTAAGCTTTGCCGGTGCCAAGCTCATCAAGGTGAACTTCACCAACGCCAACATGCAGGGCATCAAGATTGACGCCGACACCAAGATGGAAGACGTGGACTTCTCTGGCGCTAACCTCGAAGGTGCCAAGATCGAAAAGTTCACCGCCAAGAAGGTGATCTACGACAACAAGACCCAGTTCCCGTCCGGCTTTGACCCGCGTCAGTACGGCTTCACCAAGCGTGGTGAAAAGGCTGCCGACATCAAGGTCGAAGGCAGTGGTTCTTCTCCCAAAAAGAAGAGAAGGAAAAAAGCCGCTGACGACGAAGACTAGTCAAGAACCTTAACGGATTTAAGAAGCCTCGGTGATGAACCGGGGCTTTTTTATTTACAGACCGCTCGGCTCTATAGCTTTCATAAAAATGTGATATCGCCTCGCTCTCGCAACCACGCCTCGTTAATACGAGGCGCTTGTTGCTCACGGAGACCGTCCGCATTACTTGCGGTCCATTAGCCAGTTTACGGCGTCGGAGAGGGTGTGGACTTGGACAACCTTCATGCCGGAGGTGTTCTCGGGCAGGCGACCGCCCGCAGGCACCACAGCCTCGGTGATTCCCAGACGGCGGGCTTCCTTGAGCCGCTGTTCCAGCAGGCTCACGGAGCGGACCTCGCCGGACAATCCCAATTCACCGATGACAATGCACTGGCGGCCGAGCGGAATCGCGAGGTGGTTGCTGGCAATAGCAAGCGCCAAGGCGAGGTCCGATGAAGTGTCGGAGACCTTCAGCCCGCCGGCAATCGAAACGAACACGTCTGAGGCCCCGACCACAACCCCGCCGAACTTTTCGAGCAAGGCGAGAATAATAGTCAGGCGCTTGGGGTCGATTCCGGCCGCCACACGCTGAGGGACAGCAAATGTCGTCGAACTCACGAGCGCCTGCGTTTCAAAAAGCATGGCGCGCGTGCCTTCCAGCGTACAGCAGACCACACTCCCGGGCGTCGGCGGGACATTTTCTTGCAAGAACACGCGGCTCGGGTTTTCCACCGGAGAAAGACCATGCCCCGTCATCTCGAATACGCCGATTTCATCAGTGGCGCCAAAGCGATTCTTGATGGTTCGGAGAATACGGTATTGGTGATTGCGGTCGCCTTCAAAGTACACAACCGTGTCAACCATGTGTTCCAAAATGCGGGGGCCTGCAATCTGGCCATCCTTGGTCACATGCCCGATCAGAATCGTGATGCAGCCTGTATTCTTGGCAAACACCATCAGATCGAGCGTGCATTCGCGGAGCTGCGTGGCGCAGCCCGGAGTGCCCGACAAATCGCTCTTGTAGACCGTTTGGATTGAGTCAATCACGAGCACTTGCGGTTTGAGTTCCTGCGCTTGCTGCAAGATTTTTTCGAGGCTAGTTTCGCAAAGTAAAAGCATGTCGGAGCCCGCCACGTTCAAGCGCTCGCTGCGGAGCTTGACTTGAACCGCACTCTCTTCGCCGCTCACGTAAAGCGTCTTGACGCCGGCGGCTGTCATGGTGGCGAGTGTCGATAACACAAGTGTGGACTTACCGATGCCCGGATCGCCACCAATGAGCACTAGGGAACCTGGTGCAAGCCCGCCCCCCAGCACGCGGTCAAATTCGGCATTGGCGGAGCTCAGCCGCCGCGTGTCCTCGGTCGCGACATCCTTGAGCGGCACCACCTTGTGCACCGGGCCACCCAAGCCGCGCGAGGCTCGACCGCTCTCGAGAATGTTTTCGACCACATGTTCCTTGAGGCTGCTCCATGCGCCGCAGAACGGGCACTTGCCCGCCCACTTAGGCGTGGTGTTGCCGCATTCGGTGCAAAGGAACTCAATTTCTTTTTTCGCTTTCGATTTGTTTAGTGCTACCATGTGCACTAATATAACAAAATGCGCCTGACATAAATTGTCAAACGCCAATAAATGCACAAAAAAGCACTAAAGTAATTACGGTATTTTCGTCAAAGGAAAGTCAAACTGGATACCATCTTTGTTTCTGCAATGTGGTTCCTTGTTCTTGCACCGCGATATGAAACCGCCGTTACGGAGCAATTCAACGCCCGTATGCAGGCGCAAATGACAGAAGATGGCTGGTACAACTACAACCCTGCCCTCATCAAAAGTTTCGCAAAGATGAAACGCACCGTATTTATTGACGTGACCGCCGACTGGTGTCTCACCTGCAAGGCGAACGAAGCCGCCATACTCGACGATGACGACTTTCGCCACGCCATGGATAGCCTCGGTGTCGCTCTTGTAAAAGCGGATTGGACCCGCGAGACGCCCGAAGTCAACGCTCTCCTTAGGAGCTTACATAAGTCGGGCGTCCCCGCCTACGCCATCTACCCCGAGGGCGATGCCTCTAGGCAGATTGTGTTGCCGGAACTTTTGACGACGGACGCAATTGTCGAAAAGATAACGGGTGAGTTTTAAAGGCATGATTATTGACAAGAATAAAATGTCGCAGCGCGCCGCCGGTCTGGATTTGTTCCGGGTAGTCGCGGCGTTGATGGTGCTCCTTTTTCATTGCCATATTCATCATGAATGCAATTTTGGACCGTTGACGGGCTTTGTCTCAATGGGGGCCGTATTCATGACGGCGTTCTTTATGCTGTCGGGGTACGTGCTGTATATGACCTACCGCGAAAAATCCCTGGTTCAGATTTTACCCCTTAAGAATTTTTACCTAAAAAGGCTGATTGGCATATTGCCCCTGTATTATCTGGTTTCGGTGATTTATGTCGTGAGCTTGGGGACCGAAAGCTTGCTCCAGAATATCGTGCTTTTGCCGATAGAACTTCTTGGACTGCAGAGCGTATTTTCGTCTTTGTTCAACATTAGCCATAATAGCGGCACCTGGTTTATCTCGTGCCTGCTGATTGCGTATTTGTTTTTCCCGCTGATGCAGGAAGTCGCTAAGCAACTGGCAACTCGCGCCAAGATTTTGCTGTTTGTCGCTTGTGCCCTTGTGTTGTTCTGGTCGCCGCTTGTGGTGCATTCGTTTGCGACGGATTCCATTTATGCAAATCCGTTTTTCAGGGGGCTTGAATTCTTTATCGGAGTTCTGCTCTGTTCACTTTCCGTAAGGCTTGAATTTTTAAAGACCTGGAAATTTTTTGTAATAGAGGTCCTTGTCTTAGTTGCGGTAATTTCGGCGGCGGCCCGCTTGAACCTCTTTGTCGGAAACTACATGCTTTATGACGTCGTGGCGGTTCCACTGTTTGCGTGCATGAATGTGTAGAAAAACCGTGTGCCAGGGCGCTTAAATCGCGATTCTGCAGATAAAGTGTTGTTTTTTGCTTAAAATGAGGTATATTTATTGCTGTATGCGGTTGCTTGCGGTATATATTCCTTTTTTGATAGTCCTGCTAGTAGTGTCGGGGTGCGGCTTTTCTTTAGGAGGAGCGGATCCTCCTCCTCCTACCGTGTATCACTATAAAGAAATTCTACACCATACATCTATAGAATGGCATGTCCACATAACGGTCGATGATGACTCGCTGCAGTCTAAATCCATTAACTTTTTTCAGATGTATCCGGAATATTATAACCAGCTCGAAGGCTTGTATTTTGGCAATTTTTTTAATCTTTCGCGAGATGATTCTGTTCATGCCAGGGATGACTTTCAAAACATCTACCAGGGTGATGCCGAATATTTGAACAAATACATGAATGAGTACGTGGAAGAAAAAAAGAGGTTTGAAACGCTTCCGGATTCTAACGGCCATATTGTCTTTTCGCTTTTCGATATCGACAGTGTAGAAAAGAAGTATGATATTGATGCATCTCCCTTCTTGAAGTTCCTAGAACATCCTTATGAGATGAGAGGCGATTCGGTAGATATTTTTGTTCCTGCCGGTATCAATAGTCTTTCTTATGGGATGTGTATGGGAACATACGGATACACGACTTGTGATTATACCTTTGAAGATGATTCCGACCATATCCTTTCTACGGATGTTGCTTCGGTATGGAGCGGGTGGGGCACGATTACCATTGGCAGTTCCCTAAAAAATCAAAGTTCCCTTAAAACAGATAATTTTTATATCGAATTAAAATACAACTTGAAATATTAAGATGGGGCTAGATGGAACGTTTGAATAAATGGTGGGCTTTGCTTGTTTTGGCGGTACTTGTCGGCTGTTCATTGAAACAGGAAGACTATAGCGATTATTGCCCGATTGCTGTCAAGCTTATTCCGCTTGAAATGGAAATTAGCTATAAATGTGCGCCTAATAAAAAATGTAATCAATATCCGGCCCGTCTAGAAATAGGCCGTGTCAGCCGGTATCTTGATATTGATTGCTGGGGTGGAATTTATAAATACACATTTGTCTCTGGCGATATTCAGGAAGAGGCGACGAACGACTACAGGCATCCCTATTACGAGCTGCAGCCTGATTCAAGCAATACGATTCATTTTGCACTGATTGATGCATATGGAGATCAAAAAAAGTATGACATTAAATTGACGGACTATATTCCTAAATACAGTGTTACCGGTGATACTCTTGAAATCGATGCCACGGAAGGAATCAAGTATTATTACAAAAGCCATTCGGAATGGGGCTTTGATCCGTCGCTTAAGTTAGAAATATCGGATGATATAATGCCGTTCTTTGAATTTTTCCACGCGGAACGAATGGCGAATGACGATTCCTTGATGTTCTCGGGAACAGTCTATTGGCGGTAGTAGATAAAAGGTTGAAATTTCTAAGGGGATGTCATGAATACTTTAGAAGCAATCAAGACCCGTCGCAGTACGCGCAAATTCAAGGCGCAGCCTGTGGAATTAGAAAAGTTGCAGGCCGTCGTCGAGGCGGGCCGTTTCGGACCCACCGGCGGTAATGCGCAGACTAATCATTTCTTCGTGATTTCGAATGCGTCGGTGATTGCAAAGCTCAAGGAACTCGTGCAGTCGGCCTTTGCCGCGATGGAACTCCGCGAAGACCTTTACAAGAGCCTCAAGAATTCGATTGCGCTTTCTCGCAAGGGCAACTATTCCTTCTGCTATACCGCGCCCGTTTTGATTGTGGTCGCGAACAAGAAGGATTACGGCAACAACATGGCCGATGTCGCCTGTGCCGTAGAAAACATGATGCTTGCGGCAAACGAACTCGATCTCGGTAGCTGCTACATCAATCAGCTCAAGTGGCTGAACGAAGACCCGACGCTTCTCGAATACCTGCGCTCGCTTGGCCTTAAGGAAGACGAACGCGTCTATGCGTCTGTTGCTCTCGGCTATGCCGATACTGAAAGCGGCCTCCCGAACCGTACGGAATCGCCGCGTGTCGGCAACGAAGTCGTATTCGTGTAGAAGAACGGCAATCGAGCGGAAAGCTCCTTCTAAGCTCGTGTCAACGGGAAATCAAATTGAATAGAACGCGGAGTCGCGAACTTTTCGAAGGCGATTTCGTAGCAGAAATTCTTTTCGTCCACAGCCTTCACGATTCCTACGCCAAAGATTTTATGCATCACGCGGTCGCCCTCGGCAAACTCGGCCGAAGGCGCCTTCTTTACAAGTCCAAGGCTTTCGTCGCTCAAAAATTCGCGGTCGCGATCGATATTTGCAATGTAGGCTTTCGCGGCATCGAGAAAATCTTCTGAAATGCCGCGGGCAATATTCAGTCCGCCCATATCCATTTCCAGCAGGAATCTAGACGGATAACGGGTTCCACTTTCGCCTGCAACGCCATCTTCGGCATCGCTTAGGCAAAGTACATTCTCGGCGCGGGTAAATGCTACATAAGCCAGGCGACGTTCTTCTTCCAGCTGGATTTTATTCTGCACGCGCTTGACCGGAAAAAAGCCTTCGTTCAAGCCGCATACGAATACATACGGAAATTCCAAGCCCTTTGCATTGTGAATCGTCATGAGCTGCACGCGGTCTTTTTCTTCCGTGTCTTCGTCGGTGTTCGTGAACAGCACGATGTTCTGCAAGTATTCATCTAGCGAAGCGTCTTCTTCGTAGTAGTTTTCGAATTCCAGAATGCCTTGCTTGAGTTCCGCCAGATTGTCAAGGCGATCTTCGTCGCCGTCTAGACGCAGCATTTCTTCGTACTTGGTTTCGCGCAGGATTTTCGCGAGGACTTCGGAAACGCTCATGTCCTTGTAGCGGGAACGATACTTTTCAATCAGCTTCACGTATTCCACCACATTGCTTCGGGCCAAGAACCCCTTGCAGTCGAAATCAATCTTCTGATTTTCGTCGCCGACAGACGAAAGTTCCGCCTGCGATGAAACATCGGCGGCCACATTGTTCAAAAGACCTGCTTCCGAAACAATTTCAAGCAGAGCTTCGTAGAGTCCGACACCGCGAGCATCGGCAAAGGCTTGCAATGTCGCAATCTTGCGCGGGCCGAACTGGCGCTTGGGCGTATTCACCGTACGCATGAACGACAAGTCGTCGGCATACACCAGCATTCGCAAGTAGCAAATGACATCCTTGATTTCTTTGCGTTGGTAAAATCCGACACCACTATAAACCTTGTAAGGAATATTTTCGGCCATCAAGGCTTCTTCTACAGAACGCGACTGCGAGTGCATGCGGTAAAGCACCGCAATATCCTTGTAATGGGTTGCACTTTGCACGGCATTCTGAATTTGCTCTACAATCCATTTGGCCTCTTCGCGGGTGTTCTTGGCATGGTAAAATACAGGCGTCTTGCCGCCCACACGCTTTGGCCTCAAGACCTTTTCAATTCGGAACTTGTTGTTCTTGATGACCGCGTCCGGTACCTTCAAAATACTGGGTGTGGAGCGGTAATTGTTCTGCAACAAAATCGTCTTGGTGTTTTCGTGAGTCTTGTCAAATTCCAGAATGCGGTTGACATCGGCACCGCGCCAGCCGTAAATGGTTTGGTCCGGGTCGCCCACCACAAAAAGATTTTTGTGGTAGCTCGCTAGCAAATCCGCCAACTGATACTGCTGTCCATCGATGTCCTGATATTCGTCAACCATGATATACATCATGCGCTTGCGCCACTTGTCGAGCTGTTCCGGGAAGTTTTCGAGAATGTACAACGTCGAAAGAATCAAGTCGTCAAAGTCCAGCGCGTAATTCTTTTTCTGTTCGTAGAGGTAGCGGTAATAAACGCGCATCCACTTGTCATCGGCCGCTTCCGAAAGCGCGAGCAAATGATCTTTGGTAGTCATACCTTCTGACGGCAGTTCCGCAAAAAGCGAAACATAGTTGATATCGGCTGCCTTTCGGCCCCCGATGTAGTCGATGACGCTGCTGATTTTCAAGTCTTTAAGCGAGTAGCCCAAATCGGCGTAGGCCTTGTGCAAAAGGGACTTCTGGTCGTCTTCGTCCAGAATCATGAATTCTTTCGGGTAGTTCAGCACATGGATTTCTTCGCGCAGGAACCGCACGCAAAAACCGTGGAAGGTAGAAATGTAGCCGCTATCGTCGCCGCCCAACACCATGCGAATGCGCTTTTTCATTTCGTTCGCGGCCTTGTTGGTGAACGTGACGCACAGGATGTTCGACGGCGAAATGCCCATCTCTTTCACCAGGTACAGGTAACGCTGGGTCAGCGTCCGAGTTTTACCGGAGCCCGCTCCTGCCACCACGCGCACAAAACCCTCGGTGGTTTCCACCGCTTCCCGCTGCTCCAAATCCAAGCGTTCCAGATCCATATTTTCTAGGGCCATGCGCACCTCACAAACTACACGAGCACCACATAGTGAACATTTGTTTTACTGCACAAAAATATAGTAATCCACGAGGCTTAGTCCGGCCAAATCATATAGTTACAGAGGCTCCACGAAAGTCAAAACAGTCCAAGTTGCATAAAAACATGGTTATTCAGCGAATAAACAACCTGAAAGGACTTAAAAAAAAAAAAAAATTT